>JANQME010000351.1 GCA_028280205.1 Longimicrobiales bacterium | reverse complement strand
GCTGATCACGCCGATCGCCATGGACAAGGAGCTCCGCTTCGCGATTCGTGAGGGCGGCCGCACCGTCGGTGCCGGCGTCGTCACCGAGATCATCGAGTAACGAGAGAAAGATGGCCGACCGTATTCGGATCCGTCTCAAGGCCTTCGATCACTGGATCGTGGACCAGACGGCCGCGGACATCGTCCGCACCGCACAGAAGACCGGCGCGAGCGTCCGGGGGCCCATTCCCCTCCCGACGCGCCGTCAGCGTTGGACCGTGCTCCGCTCGCCGCACATCGACAAGAAGTCGCGTGAGCAGTTCGAGCTGCGCACCCACAAGCGCCTCATCGATATCGTGGACTCCCGCCCGCAGACCATCGACGCTCTGACGAAGCTCGATCTGCCGGCCGGCGTGGACGTCGAGATCAAGGTCGACTGACGATGGCTGGAATCATTGGACGGAAGATCGGGATGACCCGGATCTTCGATGACACCGGGGCGCAGGTTCCCGTGACGGTCATCGAGGCGGGGCCCTGCCCGGTCACGCAGATCAAGACGAAGGAGACCGACGGCTACGAGGCCGTCCAGCTCGGCTTCGGTGCGAAGAAGGAGAAGCGCACCGCGAAGGCCGAGATGGGCCACGCCTCCGCCGCCGGACTCGGGGCTGCCCCGCGCATCCTCCGCGAGTTCCCGGTGAACGGGTCCGAGTACGAGCTCGGGCAGGCGCTCACCGTGGAGCAGTTCGAGGCGGGCGATCGCGTGAAGGTGACCGGGACGACCAAGGGTCGCGGCTTCCAGGGCGTCGTGAAGCGGCATGGCTTCGCGGGTCGCCCCGGTGGTCACGGACACCCGATGTCCCGGAACCCCGGTTCGCTCGGTCCCGGAACGGATCCGTCGCGCGTCATCAAGGGGAAGAAGCTCCCCGGTCAGATGGGCGGCACCCGCTCCACCATTCGGAACCTCCAGGTCGTGAAGGTCGACGGCGATCGGAACCTGCTCTTCGTGAAGGGCGGGGTTCCCGGCAGCCGCGACAGCTACGTCCTGATCACGAAGTGACGGACATGTTCAAGGCACCGTACTACAAGACCGACGGAAAGAAGGGGAAGGCCCGGGAGCTCCCGGAGTCCCTCTTCGACGGCGTCGTGAACGAGCCGGTTCTGCACCGGGCCGTGAAGGTCTACCTCGCGAACCAGCGCCAGGGCACCCACCAGGGGAAGAGCCGGGGCATGGTCGCGGGCGGATCCCGCAAGCCGTGGCGGCAGAAGGGCACCGGCCGCGCCCGCCAGGGGACCACGCGCGCCGCGCAGTGGGCCGGCGGTGGCCGCGCCTTCCCGCGGATCCCGACCTCGCACCGGCAGCAGCTGCCGCGTCAGGTGCGCCAGCTCGCCCGCCGCTCGGCGTTCAACGCCCGGGCCGAGGGGGAGCGCGTCATCCTGATCGACGGCATGCAGCTCGAGGCGCCGAAGACGAAGGCGCTCCGCGAGTACTTCGAGTCGATCGAGCTCGGTGGGAAGAAGCTCCTGATCCTGACCAATGGGGTCCGGGAGAACGTGTACCTCTCCGCGCGGAACCTCTCGAACGTGGAGGTCCGGCCCTTCGGACAGGAGTCGGTCTTCGACATCCTGCACGCGGACATCGTGGTCATCGAGCGCGAGGCGATCGACGCCATGCAGAATGAGGGAGGCGACGATGCGTAACGCCTACGACATCATCGTCCAGCCGGTCGTGACCGAGAAGTCCGCGCGCGCCATCGAGCTGGGCAACGTCTACACCTTCATCGTCGAGAACGACGCGAACAAGATCGAGATCGGCCACGCCGTCGAGAAGATCTGGGACGTGAAGGTCGAGAAGGTCCGCACCATGCGGTACCAGGGGAAGGCGCGCCGCGCCCTCCTGGGCCGGATGAGCCGGAGCCGGGACGTCGGCCGCCGTGCGTCCTTCAAGAAGGCCATGGTCACCCTCGCCGAGGGTGATTCGATCGAGTTCTACGAGGCCGGTTGAGGAGCTGAACGATGGCGATCAAGAAGTTCAAGGCGATGACGCCCGGGACGCGCTTCAAGTCGACGGTGGCGAACACCGAGATCACGCGCTCGACGCCCGAGAAGTCGCTCACCGAGCCGCTTACGAAGTCCGGGGGCCGCAACCACCACGGTCGGATCACGATCCGCCGCCGTGGGGGCGGTCACAAGCGGAAGTACCGCCGCATCGACTTCAAGCGGAACAAGTTCGGCGTGAAGGGGCGGATCACCGAGATCGAGTACGATCCGAACCGCACCGCGAACATCGCCCTCATCACGTACGAGGACGGTGAGAAGCGCTACATCCTGCACGTCCGCGACATGAAGGTCGGGGACGAGGTGATCGCGGGGCCGGGTGCGGACATCAAGCCGGGTCACGCGCTTCAGCTCCAGGACATCCCGCTCGGAACGCAGATCCACGCGATCGAGCTGAAGCCGGGGAAGGGCGCGCAGATGGCGCGCTCGGCCGGGGCTTCGGTCCAGCTGATGGCGAAGGAGGGCGACTACGTCACCCTGCGCCTCCCGTCGACCGAGATGCGCCGCGTCCACAAGACGTGCATGGCGACGATCGGCCAGGTCGGGAACGTCGACCATGAGCTGACCTCGATCGGAAAGGCCGGTGCCGCCCGCTGGCGGGGCCGTCGTCCGAAGGTCCGCGGCGTCGCGATGAACCCGGTCGACCACCCGCTGGGTGGTGGTGAGGGCCGCACCTCGGGAGGCCGTCCGCCGGTCTCGCCGTGGGGCACCCCGGACGGGAAGAAGACCCGCAAGAAGAAGAAGAAGTCGAACAAGTTCATCGTCCGCGGCCGGAAGCGCGGCAAGGCGACCCAGAGCTGACGGACAGGACTGAAGAGATATGGCGCGTAGCGTAAAGAAGGGCCCGTACATCGACGAGAAGCTCCTCCTCAAGGTCGAGGGGATGAACTCGCGCAACGAGAAGAAGGTCGTGAAGACCTGGGCTCGTGCGTCGACCATCTCGCCGGAGTTCGTCGGCCACACCGTCGCGGTGCACAACGGCAACAAGTTCATCCCGGTGTACATCACCGAGAACATGGTCGGTCACAAGCTCGGCGAGTTCGCGCCCACCCGCCTCTTCCGAGGCCACGGTGGGAAGCTCGCCGACAAGCGCTCGAAGCGCTGATCCGGGCCGGAGAAGAGAGATGACTGCTCGAGCGATTGCACGATACGTCAGGATGAGCCCGCGGAAGGTCCGCCTCGTGGTGGATCAGATCCGTGGCACCAGCGTCAACGACGCCTACGCCATCCTGCAGTTCTCCCCGAAGGCTGCGGCGGAGCCGGTCTCCAAGACGCTCCGCTCCGCGGTCGCGAACGCACAGAACAAGGCCGAGGACCAGGGCGACGTCCTGGACCTGGACGACCTGGTCGTGAAGGCGGCGTACGTGGACGAGGGTCCGACGCTCCGTCGCTACCGGGCCGCCGCCATGGGCCGCGCCGCTCCGATCCGGAAGCGTACCAGCCACATCACCGTCGTCGTCGACACGAAGGACGCGTAAGAGAATGGGACAGAAGACGCATCCGACCGGGTTCCGCCTCGGGATCGTTCAGAACTGGAAGTCGCGCTGGTACGCCGAGCGCGATTTCCCGCGCCTCCTCAAGGAGGACGAGACGATCCGGAAGTACCTGCACGCCCGCATGGCGCACGCCGCGCTCTCCCACGTGGAGATCGAGCGGAAGCCGAGCAAGATCGTGGTGACGCTGCACACGGCGCGCCCCGGCGTGGTGATCGGGAAGAAGGGCGCCGAGGTCGACAAGCTCCGCGACGAGCTCGCGGTGCTCACCTCGGCCGAGGTCTCCGTGAACGTCGAGGAGATCAAGCGCCCCGAGATCAACGCGGCGCTGGTCGCCGAGAACGTCGCGCACCAGCTGCGCTCGCGGGTCTCCTTCCGTCGCGCCATGAAGCGCGCCGTCCAGGCCGCGATGCGGTCGGGCGCCGAGGGGATCAAGATCCAGTGCGCCGGCCGTCTGGGCGGGGCCGAGATCGCCCGCACCGAGGGGTACAACGAGGGTCGCGTCCCGCTGCACACGCTCCGGGCCGACATCGACTACGCGAACCTCGAGGCCCACACGACCTACGGCACCATCGGCGTGAAGTGCTGGATCTTCAAGGGTGAGGTGGTCGACGACCGTCGCGGTCGGACCTACTCCACCGGCGCCTGATTCGAGAGAGGAACTGAGAAATGCTCGCACCGAAGCGCGTACGCCGCCGGAAGACCTTCAAGGGTCGGATGAAGGGCAAGGCCTACCGCGGAAACAAGGTCTCGTTCGGCGAGTTCGGGCTGCAGGCCACCGAGGCCTCGTGGATCACGAACCGGCAGATCGAGTCCGCTCGTATCGCGATGACCCGCCACATCAAGCGTGGCGGTAAGGTCTGGATCCGCATCTTCCCGGACAAGCCGATCACCAAGAAGCCGGCCGAGACCCGCATGGGTAAGGGGAAGGGAAACCCCGAGCAGTGGGTGGCCGTGGTGAAGCCGGGCCGGGTCATGTTCGAGCTCGAGGGCGTGCCGGAGGAGGTCGCTCGTCGCGCGATGGAGCTCGCCTCGGCGAAGCTCCCCATCAAGACGCGCTTCCTGGTGCGTGAGCGCCAGATCGGCTGACGGAGACAATGACGATGAAGGCTGAAGACATTCGCGAGTGGGACGACGTGGAGATCACTGCGCGTCTCGCCGAGCTCAAGGAAGAGCAGTTCAAGCTGCGCTTCTCGAGCGCCACGATGGAGCTGGAGAATCCCCGGATCCTTCGCACGATCCGTCGGGACATCGCCCGGCTGAAGACGATCCTCCGCGAGCGCGAGCTCGCCGGCAACAACGGCTGACGGACAGATGGCGAACACCGAGCAGGTAACTCAGGACGTCGCCGCGGAGCGCGGCCGTCGGAAGGTCCGCACCGGGACCGTCGCGAGCGACAAGCAGGACAAGACCGTGACGGTCGTCGTCGAGCGGCGCTTCCCGCATCCCCTGTACGGGAAGATGCAGACGCGCACCAAGAAGTATCACGCGCACGACGAGAACAACGAGTACCAGGTGGGCGACATCGTCCGCATCGTCGAGACGCGGCCGCTGTCGAAGACCAAGCGCTGGCGCGTGGTCGAGCTCATCGAGCGCCCGGCCTGATTCGGAGAGTAGAGAGATGATTCAGCAGGAATCCGTTCTCCGCATCGCGGACAACTCCGGAGCCAAGTCGGCCCTGTGCATTCGGGTCCTCGGTGGCTCGCGGCGTCGGTACGCGCGGGTCGGGGACGTGATCGTGGCCACGGTGAAGGACGCACTTCCCAACGCCGCCGTGAAGAAGGGCGACGTGGTGAAGGCGGTCGTGGTGCGCACGGCCAAGGAAATGAGGCGTCGCGACGGGACCTACATCCGGTTCGACGACAATGCCGCGGTCATCCTGAACAACCAGGGTGAGCCGCGCGGGACCCGCATCTTCGGCCCGGTGGGCCGGGAGCTGCGCGAGAAGCGATACATGAAGATCGTCTCGCTCGCGCCCGAGGTGCTCTGACGATGAAGAAGCTGAAGATCATGAGGGGTGACCGCGTGAAGGTCATCCGGGGCAACGACCGGGACAAGGAAGGGACCGTCCTCTCCGTGCTGACCGACTCCGATCGCGTGATCGTCGAGGGCGTCAACATGCGGAAGCGGCACCAGCGCCCCACGCAGAACGACCCCGACGGGGGGATCCGGACCTTCGAGGCCCCGATCCACATCTCGAACGTCATGCTGGTGGATCCGACCACCGGCGAGGCGAGCCGCGTGCGCATGCGCGTGGAGGAGGACGGCACGAAGGAGCGCATCGCCGTCCGGACCGGCAACCCGATCCCGCGGCCTCGCTGACGAGGACCTCGGCGCGCCGATCCCGCGCGAACGTGGACGTGAGTCGACCGCCCACGCGACCGTACCCTGAACGGGCCCGTGAGATGGCCCCTAGAGAGACATGAGCCAGACCCCCAGACTGCTGACCCACTACCACGAGAAGGCCCGCCCGGCCCTCGCGGAAGAGTTCGGGTTCACGAACCCGCACCAGATCCCGGCGATCACGAAGGTCGTGATCAACGTGGGCGTTGGTGAGGCGAACAAGAATCAGAAGCTGCTCGACAGCGTCATCGAGGAGCTCGAGATGATCACCGGCCAGAAGGCGGTGACCACCCGGGCCCGGAAGTCGATCTCCAACTTCTCGCTCCGCGAGGGGATGCCGGTCGGCGCCTCGGTCACGCTCCGCTCGACGCGCATGTACGAGTTCCTCGATCGGCTGGTCAGCGTGGCGATCCCGCGCGTGCGGGACTTCCGTGGCCTTGCGACGCGTTCCTTCGATGGGCGCGGGAACTACACGATGGGCGTGAAGGAGCAGA
Organism: Longimicrobiales bacterium; assembly: GCA_028280205.1. Classification (GTDB taxonomy): domain Bacteria; phylum Gemmatimonadota; class Gemmatimonadetes; order Longimicrobiales; family Gaopeijiaceae; genus UBA2589. The sequence goes on along the minus strand of JANQME010000351.1, from coordinate 9,597 downwards.
TCATCTTCCCGGAGATCGAGTACGATCGCGTGAACAAGGTCCACGGGCTGGACATCACGATCGTCACCTCGGCCACGCGGGACGACGTGGGGCTCTCCCTCCTTCGCAACATGGGTTTCCCCTTCCGAGGCGAGACCCCGGTCATCATCGGCGACGCCGCCTGATCACCGCTCACTGAACCGACGATAGCCTCATGATGACGGATCCGATCGCGGACATGCTCACCCGCGTGCGCAACGGCGGACAGGCCGGGCACAAGTGGGTCGACATGCCCGTGTCGAAGCTCAAGATCGAAGTCGCGAAGCTCCTCAAGGAGAACCACTTCATCTTCGACTTCAAGAAGCTCGACGACGGGAAGCACGGCGTGCTTCGCCTCTACCTCAAGTACCATGACGGGAAGCCGGTCATCCGGCACCTGGAGCGGGTTTCGCGCCCCGGCCGCCGGCAGTACGTCGGCGCCGCCGACGTGCCGCGCGTCCGCAACGGTCTCGGCATGGCCATCCTCTCCACCTCGAAGGGCCTGATGACCGACCGCTCCGCCAAGACCGAAGGCGTGGGTGGCGAGGTCATGGCCATCGTCTGGTAAGGAGCCGAGGACGATGTCGCGTATTGGCAACAAGCCGGTGGTGATCGCGAAGGGCGTCGAGGTGGCGCTCGACGGTCAGCACCTCAGGGTGAAGGGCCCGAAGGGAGAGCTCGAGCTCGACATTCACCCCGAGATGGCGGTGAAGATCGAGGAGGGTGAGCTCCGCGTCGAGCGCCCCTCCGACCAGAAGAACCACAAGGCGCTCCACGGCCTCACCCGTTCGCTCGTCGCGAACATGGTGACCGGGGTGTCCGAGGGCTTCACGAAGACGCTCGAGATCGTCGGGGTCGGGTACCGCGCGGATGCTCAGGGGAAGACCCTGAACCTCGCGCTCGGCTTCTCGCACCCGGTGAACTTCTCCGTGCCGGAGGGGGTCACCATCGAGACCCCGAATCAGACCACGGTCGTGATCTCGGGCGCCGACAAGCAGGCGGTCGGCCAGGCCGCCGCCGTGATTCGCGGGTTCCGCCCCCCCGAGCCGTACAAGGGGAAGGGGATCCGGTACAAGGGTGAACAGATTCGCCGCAAGGCCGGTAAGACCGCGGGAGCCTGATGATGAGTGCCAAGAGCAAGCAGAAGACCCGCCTCGCGTCGCGTCGGCGTCGCCACACGCGGATCCGGAAGAAGGTGTGGGGGACCGCGGAGCGCCCGCGTCTCGTCGTCTTCCGCTCGATCAAGAACATCGAGGGGCAGATCATCGACGACGACGCCGGAAGCACGCTCGCCGGGCTGAGCACCCTCTCGAAGGACCTCCGCGAATTCGCGGCCGAGGGGCAGAACCGCCGGCAGGAGCAGGCCTTCGCGGCCGGGAAGCTCCTCGCCGAGCGGGCGAAGGAACAGGGAGTCACCGCCGTCGTCTTCGACCGCGGCGGATACAAGTATCATGGTCGCGTGAAGGCATTCGCCGACGGCGCGCGTGAGGGAGGTCTGGAGTTCTGATGGCTGAACAGCGTAGCAACCGCGGTGGCCAGGGTGGCGGACAGGGTCGTGGGCCGGGTGGCCGCGGCCGCGGGAAGGGCCGTGGCCGCGACCGTCGGGACGACCGGAAGCGCGACGACTTCACCGAGAACGTGATCCACATCAACCGGGTCGCGAAGGTCGTGAAGGGCGGACGCCGCTTCTCCTTCTCCGCGCTCGTTGCCGTCGGGGACGGGAAGGGGAAGGTCGGGATCGGCTTCGCGAAGGCGAACGAGGTGGCGGAGGCCATCCGGAAGTCGCTCGAGCGTGCCCGCGGCGCGATGGTCTCCGTTCCGGTCAAGAACGGGACCCTCCCGCACGACATCACCGGCGAGTGGGGCGCGGGACGCGTCCTCCTGCGTCCGGCGGCGCCCGGTACCGGTGTCATCGCCGGCGGCCCGGTGCGCGCGGTCCTCGAGGCCGCGGGTGTCACCGACGTCCTCACGAAGAGCCTCGGGTCGAACAACCCGATCAACGTCGTTCGGGCCACCATGGACGGGCTGACCCACCTCGTGACGCCGGAGCAGGTCGCGGCGGAGCGCGGGATCCCCGTCGAGGCCCTCGGAGCCGTCCGTCATGGCTAAGAAGATCGAGATCAAGCAGATCCGCTCGGGGATCGGCCGTCCGGAGACCCACCGCCGCACCCTGCGTGCGCTCGGGATCCGTCGCCACCAGCAGAGCGTAATTCAGGAAGATTCGCCCACGATTCGTGGGATGATCAACCAGGTGTCGCACCTCGTCTCCGTCCGCGAAGTCGAGGAGTAAGGAGAGCATCATGGCAGAGTTGCACGATCTGAGCCCCGCGGGCGGGTCGCATCGCGACCGCAAGCGTGTCGGCCGCGGCCCGGGTTCGGGCTGGGGCAAGACCTCGGGCCGGGGTCAGAAGGGTCAGAAGTCGCGCTCGGGCGGAAAGGTCCCGGCGGGCTTCGAGGGTGGCCAGATGCCGCTCCACCGCCGGATTCCGAAGCGCGGATTCACGAACATCAACCGGGTCGAGTACCAGGTGGTGAACGTGTCCGAGCTCGGTCGGGTCGACGGGGATGTGACGCCGGAGTCGCTGCGTGCGGCCGGGCTGATCTCCTCGCTGCGCCGCCCGGTGAAGATCCTCGGCAACGGGGAGATCACGATCGCGAAGACGTGCACGGTTCACGCCTTCAGCAGGAGCGCGAAGGCGAAGATCGAGGCCGCCGGCGGTTCGATCGCGGTCCCGGGCACCGAGGTGGTCGAGGGCGGCGAGGCTCCGGCGGAGACGGCTCCCGCAGCCGAGGCTGCGACCGAGGCCGCCGCGTCGGAGGAGGCTCCGGTCGCCGAGGCGACCGAGGCCGAGGCGAGCGCCGCTGACGAGGACGCCTCCGAGGAGCAGGCCTGACCGGTATGGAGAACAACTGGGTCGCAAAGCTCTGGCGTGCCCCGGAGGTCCGCGAGAAGCTCCTCTTCACGCTCTTCATCCTCCTCGTCTATCGGATCGGTGCGCACATCACCGTTCCGGGCCTCAACATGGTCGCGCTGCGTCAGCAGTTCGGTCAGCTCGAGGGGACGCTCTTCGGCGTCTACGACATGTTCGTGGGAGGTGGGCTCTCCCGGGCGACGATCTTCGCGCTCGGGATCATGCCGTATATCTCGGCCTCCATCATGTTCCAGCTCCTCGCCGCGGTCTTCCCGACCGTCGAGAAGCTGCAGAAGGAGGGCGACGAGGGGCGGAAGAAGCTGACGCAGTGGACGCGGTACACGACCGTCGTCCTCTCCGCGCTCCAGGCGTACGGCTACTCCGCCTTCCTGGGGAGCATCCCGGGAGCGGTCCTGAACCCGGGCTTCGGCTTCACCTTCGTCACCGTCACGGCTCTGACCATCGGGGCGATCTTCGTGATGTGGCTCGGGGAGCAGATCACGGACCGTGGAGTCGGAAACGGGATGAGCCTGCTGATCTTCTTCAGCATCATCCAGGGCTTCCCGGCCGAGATCGCGCAGACGTGGGAGCTCTTCCGCCTCGGCGAGATCGGGCTCTTCGCGCTCGCCGCGCTCCTCGCGGTGATCGTCGGGGTCACGGCGGCGGTGGTGGCGATGACCATGGCCGCCCGGAAGATCCCGGTGCAGATCCCGCGCAAGGTCGTGGGGCGGGGCCGGATCCGAGAGGGCCAGAAGAGCTTCGTGCCGCTCCGCGTGAACTCCGCGGGCGTCATGCCGATCATCTTCGCCCAGTCCTTCATCATCGTCCCGGGGACGGCCGCGGCCTTCAGCTCGATTCCGTGGCTGCAGGGGCTCGCCGACGTCTTCCAGCCGAACAACTGGGTCTACTACACGACGTACGCGATCCTCATCCTCTTCTTCACCTACTTCTACACCGCGATCATCTTCAACCCGGTCGATCTCGCGGAGAATCTGAAGAAGCAGGGCGCCTTCGTCCCCGGTGTGAAGCCGGGCGCGCGCACCGCCGAGTACATCGACCGCGTGCTTACGCGGATCACCCTTCCGGGGTCGATCTACCTCGCGCTCGTCGCGCTGATGCCGTTCTGGATCTTCGACATCTTCGGCATCACGACCTTCATCTTCGGGGGCACCTCGCTCCTGATCGTCGTCGGTGTCGGACTCGACACCGTGCAGCAGATCCAGCAGCTCCTGCTGGTCCGCCACTACGACGGCTTCATGAAGAAGGGCCGCGTGAAGATGCGCGGTCGCCAGCGGTACATGTGAGCCCGCGGGGCCGGCCGGCGATTCGAGCCCGGTCGGCCCCGGAGCTTCCGTCAGCAGCCTCTTCAGTGGGGACCTCCGTATGATCGTCATTCTGTTGGGCCCTCCCGGCGTCGGGAAGGGAACCCAGGGGAAGCTCCTCTGCGAGCGGAACGGACTGCACCACCTCTCCACCGGAGACCTTCTCCGCGCCGCTCGGCGTGAGGGGACCTCCCTCGGGAAGGAGGCTCAGGCCTTCATGGACGCCGGGAAGCTCGTCCCCGACGAGGTCATCCTCGGCATGGTCGCCGAGAAGCTCACCGAGCTGGGGGACACGGGGGTCGTCTTCGACGGTTTCCCGCGCACGGTCGCGCAGGCCGAGGGGCTGAAGAACCTCCTCGTGAAGCTCGGGCGACAGGTCGACCGCGTGGTCGTGCTGTCGGCTGCGGACGACATCCTCGTGAAGCGGATCGCCGGTCGCCGCTCGTGCCCGGATTGCGGGATGATCTTCAACGTCTACTTCAATCCTCCGCCCGCGGACGGGTGCGGCGACTGCGACCTTTCGCAGCTCACGCACCGCGCCGACGACCAGGAGGAGACGGTCGTCACGCGGCTCGAGGTGTACCGTCGTCAGACCGCCCCCCTCATCGACTTCTACGAGACGTCGGAGGCCGAGGTGCGTCACGTCGACGGCGATCAGTCGGTCGAGGCGGTCCAGGGCGCCCTCCAGGCGGCGCTGGGCTGAGGTCGAACGGACGATGATTCACCTGCGCACCCCCGCCGAGATCGAGAAGATCGCCACCGGCGGTCGCATCATCGGTCGGCTCTTCGCGAGCCTGGGCGACCGGATCGTCCCGGGCGTCGATACGGAGACGATCGACGGGTGGGTCCGCGACTTCGTCTACTCGCACGAGGGAGCGACCGCCGCCTTCAAGGGGCTCTACGGCTTCCCCGCGCACGCCTGCATCTCGGTGAACGAGGAGATCGTTCACGGGATCCCGAAGGCGGAGCAGGTGCTCGGGGAGGGAGACATCGTCACTGTCGACGTCGGGGTGAAGCTCGACGGCTGGTACTCCGACTCCGCCTTCACCTTCCGCGTGGGCGAGGTCGATGCCGAGACGCAGCGTCTGCTCGACTGCACGCAGCGCGCCCTCGCCGCCGCGATCGAGGCGGCGGTTCCCGGCAATCACGTCGGCGACCTCGGCGCGGCGGTCATGGAATCGCTCGAGGGGGAGAACCTCGGAATCATCCGGGACCTCGTCGGCCACGGCATCGGCCGGGAGCTCCACGAGGAGCCGCAGATCCCCAATGTGGGACGGGCCGGCTTCGGCCCGAAGCTCCGCGCCGGAATGGTGGTGGCGATCGAGCCGATGATCGCGCTCGGCACCGATCAGATCCGGACGCTGGATGACCGCTGGACGGTGGTGACCGCGGACGGCACGCGCTCGGCCCACTTCGAGCACACGGTGGCGATCACGCAGGACGGTCCGCAGATCCTCACCGGCGCACCCAGTGAAGCCGAGGCGAGCGTCGAGAGCGTCTAGACGCCCCGCGCAGCCATAGTTATACTAACAAGCTCTGCTAGAAACGCACTGTGGAGAGCGTCATGAAGGTCAGAAGCAGCGTCAAGCCGATCTGTGAGCACTGCCGGGTGATCCGTCGCCGCGGTGTGATTCGCATCATCTGCAGCCGGAACCCCAAGCACAAGCAGCGTCAGGGCTGAGTCATGGCACGTATCGCCGGAGTCGATCTTCCCCGCAACAAGCGCCTCGAAGTGGCGCTGACCTACATCTACGGTGTGGGTCCGTCGCGCGCGAAGGAGCTCCTCGAGGCCACCGGTCTCGACGGGAACATGCGCACGCAGGACCTCGGGGACGAGGAGACGAACCGCATCCGCCGCGCCCTCGAGGCGTACAAGGTGGAGGGTGCGCTCCGCACCGAGGTGTCCATGAACATCAAGCGCCTCATGGACATCGGGTGCTACCGCGGGCTTCGGCACCGCCGTGGCCTCCCGGTGCGGGGGCAGCGGACCTCGACGAACGCCCGCACCCACAAGGGGAAGCGGAAGGCGATCGCCGGGAAGAAGAAGCCGCCGAAGAAGTAGTCGGCGCACCCGCGGGAAGAGCGTCCCCCGGGTCGAGAAAATGAGACGCGGCGGCGGGTGCGATCCCTCGGGACGGACTGCGCCGCGTCCGCGTTTGTCGAAAGACCGTCGAAGGAAGGGAATTCGTGGCCAAGCCTGCGAAGGGAAAGACCCGCACCAAGCGGACGAAGAAGGTCGTCGAGGCCGAGGGCATCGCCCACGTCAAGGCGACCTTCAACAACACGATCATCACGATCGCCGACACCCGCGGGAACGCGGTGACGTGGGCGAGCGCCGGGAAGGCGGGCTTCAAGGGGTCGAAGAAGTCGACGCCCTTCGCCGCGACCGTCGCCGGCGAGATCGCGGGGAAGGAGGCGGTCGCCCTCGGCGTCAAGCGCGTCGCGGTCCGCGTCCAGGGCCCGGGTTCGGGTCGCGAGTCCGCCATTCAGGCGCTCGCGGCTTCGGGGCTCAACATCACCTCGATCCAGGACGTGACGCCGCTCCCGCACAACGGGTGCCGGCCTCCCAAGAAGCGGCGGGTCTGATTCGGTCCGCTCCGCGGGCCCGCCCGGTCGTTGGGACCGGCGCGGCGCGCCCCAGGGGCGGCCGGGAAGTACGGAAAGCACGGGGGAGCCGGGAGTCGACGACGATTCCCGCTTCTCCGTTTTGACGGTCTACCATCTCAAGCAGGTCATCAGGAGGCGTCAGTGGACATCGATCTCACCGGACTGGTACTGCCGGAGCGCATCGAGGCGGTCGAGAAGGCGGAGGACGGCAGCTACGGCCGTTTCGTCATCGAGCCGCTCGAGCGTGGATTCGGGCACACCCTCGGCAACTCGGTCCGTCGGGTGCTCCTCTCCTCGCTGCGCGGCGCCGGTGTCTGGGCCTTCCGGATCGACGGGGTCGTTCACGAGCACCAGACGATTCAGGGCGTGGTCGAGGACGTTCACCAGGTCATTCAGAACCTCAAGGCGCTCGTGGTGAAGCTCGACGCCGACGTGGACGAGGCGACGCTCGAGATCAGCGCGCAGGGGCCGGGTGCGGTCACCGCCGCCCTGATCAACGCCCCGGCCGGGGTCGAGGTCGTCGATCCGGATCATCACATCATGACGATCCAGGACGACCGCGAGATCAACGTCGAGCTGTACGTGAACAAGGGCCGGGGGTTCGTCCTGGCCGACCAGCACGAGCTGCCCCGCGGCGCTCCGGTCGACCTCGTTCGCATCGACGCGATCTACAACCCGGTGCGCCGGGCCAACTTCACGGTCGAGGAGACCCGCGTTGGACAGCGGACCGACTTCGACCGCCTCACCCTGACCGTCGACACCGACGGGTCGGTGGACCCGGAGGACGCCCTCGGCTACGCCGCGGCCCTCGTCCGGAAGCACCTCGAGTACATGCTCTACTTCGGGGAGGGGGGAATTCCGCAGGTGGCGCCTCCCGGGGCGACGCCGGTTTCCGAGCGTCTGCAGGACCTCTTCTCGCGCCCGATCGAGGACCTGGCCGAGCTCAGCGTCCGCTCCCGGAACTCCCTTCAGAAGGAGAACATCCGCTCGCTGGGTGACCTCGTTCAGAAGACCGAGGAAGAGATGCTCGGGATCGAGAACTTCGGGAAGAAGTCGCTCAAGGAGATCTCGGACTTCCTCGAGGAGCACGGGCTCCGTTTCGGCATGCGACTGAAGGAGGGCGACGACGGTCAGCTCTTCTTCATGGAAGACGAGGCCGGGGAGACGGTCGAGGCCGACTGAGGCCTCGAACGCCGGTCGTCACTGTAAGGATTGAACCATGCGGCATCGTAAGAAGGGTCGGAAGCTTTCGCGGACCGCCAGCCACCGCCGGGCTACCCTGCGGAACATGGCGGCCTCGCTCTTCCTGCACGAGCGGATCGAGACCACCACGGCCAAGGCGAAGGAGCTTCGTCCGTTCGCCGAGCGCCTGATCACGCTCGCGAAGCGGGGGGACCTTCACGCCCGTCGTCTCGCGGCGGCGAAGATCGGGGACCGGGAGGTCGTCGGGAAGCTCTTCGACGAGCTGGGGCCGCGCTACGCGGAGCGTCCGGGAGGGTACACCCGGATCCTCAAGCTCGGGGCACGGAAGGGTGACGCGGCCGATATGTCCCTGATCGAGCTGGTCGGTTAGCTTCGCGCACTCGGATTTCTGACCACCCCGAACGAGGAACCCTCCTGATGACCCGACACGACTCTCGACGCGGCGCCAGCAACCTCGGGATCCCCCTGATGGTGCTCTCCTTTGCCGCGATCGTTGGGCTCATGTACTGGCTCAGCATCACCGCCGAGCCCACGCAGGTGGAGATCGTCGAGGAGGACGCTCCGGAGGAGCAGCTCCGCGGGACGCTGGTGAACGCCGACGTGCTCGAGGGCCCGGCCATCACCGGGTACGAGGGGATGACGCTGCGGGTGGAGAACCTGCCCTTCGCTCAGGCGCTGGGCGAGACCCAGTTCTTCGCGAACCTGCCGCAGGGCTCGCCCTTCCTCATCCGGCTCGGCCAGGAGCTGATCGACGCCGGAACGACGGTCACCGGGCCCTACGTGACGGTGATCGGGGTCCTGCACCCGCGGACGGACAGCGTGCTGGCCGCGTGGCAGGAAGATGGATCGGTGGACGACGCCAACCTGATGCTGGTCGAGTTCGCCGCGCACTACATCGAGGCGCAGGAGATCATCCCGGGCGCGCCGCCCGCCCCGGAGGCCGGGGCCGGTGACGAGCCCGGCGGAGAAGGCTGAACCGAAGGAATCGAGGAATAGAACGATGGCACGTGTGTGCGACGTGTGTGGCAAGCGCCCGGCGACCGGGAACAACCGCAGCCACGCCAACAACAAGACGAAGCGCCGCTGGCTCCCGAACCTGCAGTCGGCCAAGGTCGTGCTGAAGGACGGGACGCGGAAGCGGATCCGGGTCTGCACCTCGTGCATCTCGGCCGGCAAGATCGAGAAGGCGCCCGCGCTGGAGAAGGCGGAGGTCTGACCGGTCGGTAGACGCGGGCGGGGACGACCCTGCGCCCGCGCCGGTCTACACATCGTGCAGGCGCCCCGGGGGACGTGAGGTCTCCCGGGGCGCTTTGTCGTGTGCGGGGGTCAGGGTCACGCGGGTCGCCCGGGCGCATCCGCGGCGGGACGCCCCCGACCTCGCGATGGGCGCGGTCGGCGACGCACCCTTTGCGCCGGAGCGCTCCGAGGGGCAGGGTTCGGCTCATGTGGTCCGTTGCCCTCCTCCTGCTCGTGGCCGGAACCCCGGTCCTTCACGCCCTCCCCTTCCGGGTGGTGGGCGCGAACGCCAACCCCGC
>JANQME010000301.1 GCA_028280205.1 Longimicrobiales bacterium | reverse complement strand
TGATAGACGCCGGTGCGCCCGCGCAGGCCGTCCGCGCACTCGTCGCACCCGCGGCTCCGGCACCCCGCGCAGCAGCGGCGGACCAGTCGCTGCGCGACGACTCCGGTCAGTCCGCCGGCGACGAGGAAGGGCGGAACACCCATGTGGAGGAGTCGCGTGATCGCCCCGGGTGCGTCCGTCGTGTGGATGGTCGACAGCACGAGGTGGCCGGTGACCGCGGCGGCCATCGCGATCTCGGCGGTCTCGCGGTCGCGAATCTCACCCACCATGACGACATCGGGGTCCTGACGGAGCACCGAGCGCAGCGCCGCCGCGAAGCCGAGGCCCGCCCGCCGGTCGACCTTCACCTGGCTCGCCCCCTGTAGCCGGTATTCCACCGGGTCCTCGAGCGTGACCACGTTGCGCGTCTCGCGGTCGAGCTCGGAGAGGGCGGCGAAGAGGGTGGTGCTCTTCCCGCTCCCCGTCGGGCCGGCGGAGAGCACCACGCCCTCTCCCCGGGCGAGCAGCGAGCGGAGCTGGGCGAGCGCGGGTGCGCTCATACCGAGGAGGTCGAGCCGGGTCGGAGCGTTCGACGAGTCCAGGATGCGCACGACTGCCTTCTCGCCGCCGTTCACCGGGAGGGTGCTGACCCGCAGCGTGAGGGGCCGGCCGCCGTGTTCGAAGGTCAGGCTGCCGTCCTGCGCGCGGCGGCGCACCGAGATGTCCATGCCCGCGATGACCTTGATGCGGGAGAGCAAGGCGCGCCGAGCCGCGGCCGGCACGTCGAGGGCTCGACGAAGGCGCCCGTCCACGCGGAAGCGGACGCGCACGTCACCGCCGGTCTCCTCGACGTGGATGTCACTCGCTCGCTCGTCGATCGCCGTGCGCAGGAGCCGGTCCACGAGGCGCACCACCGGGGCGCGGTTCGTCTCTCGCTCGAGCGCCCGGTCCGCCTCCGCGGCGTTCGGAGCGCGACGCGTCGTGGCATCGGGCAGAGAACGCACGAGGGCGTCGAGCGACTCCGGCTCTCGGGCGCGCTCCTCGCCGTTTCCGTATGCATGTTGGATCGCCGAGTCGACGGAATCCGGTGTGGACACGGCCGCCTCGATGCGCCGGCCCGTCTGGAAGCGCACGTCGTCGACCGCGCCCACGTCGAGCGGGTCGGCCATCGCAATACGGAGCGAGCGGGCTGTGACGGTGACCGGCACCACACGGCGCGCGCGGGCCAGCTCGGCACGGACCAGCTCGACCGCCGCCGCCTCGGGCTCCAGCGGGGCCTCGAGGAAGGGGACGTCGAGCTGAACGGCGAGGGCGCGCGCCACGTCCTCGGCCGAGACCGCTCCCAGACGGACCAGCGTGTCCCCCACGCGCTCCCCGTCCCGTCGAGCCGGACCGAGTGCGTCGGAGAGAACCTCGGCGGGGACGCCGGCCTCCGTGGCGAGGAGCTGTCCGATGATGCGCGCGCGCGTGCCCATGCTCGGAGGGTGGGTGGCGGGCCGCGCCGGGGGGATGTTGGGGTGCGCCGCTCGCCTCAATCCCCGATGCCGAGCACGGACAGGATGAACGGCGTCACCTCGCGCAGGTCGGAAGGCGTCGCCGCGTCGTCGTCGCCGACGTAGGGCCCGTCCGGTGTCGAGCGCGCCCGCGCCAGCACGCCGAGTGCCGGGTTGCGCGTGTGTCCCGTGCGTACGTCCTCGATGTTGCCATGGTCGCTCGCGATCACGAGGAGAGCGTCGTCCGGCAGCTCTTCGAGCAGGCCCCGGAGGAAGGCGTCCACCCGCTCGAGCGCCTCGACGGCCGCGGGCATCTCCCGGGCGTGCCCCGCGGTGTCCGTGGCGTAGTGGGCGTAGAGCGTCAGGTCGTGGCGAGCCACGATCCCGGCCAGGTTCGCCCCGGCTTCGGCGGCCGTGACGTCGGGGAGTCCCCCGTGACCGAGGTGCCGCTTCCACCCGTCGTTGACGATCTCGCTCGAAACGGCGTCACCGGAGCCGAGGGCCTCCTCGTGCCGGTCGAGTACCCCAGCCCCTCGGGCCGCGAGGGGTGGGCCGGCCACGCTGCGAGCGCGGCGGCCGGGCCAGCCGCGCGGGTACGCATTCGCGAACGCCACGGAGCGGCCGGCGTCGCGCGCGCGGCGGAGCACGCTGCGCTCCTCGACCAGCGGGCGCAGGCGCACCGGCGTCCACGGCCCGAAGTGGTGCCCGAGGATCTCGGCCGCGCTCTCCCCGGTGAGGAGGGCGGCCTGCCCGGTCCCGCTCTGCGGTGTGCCGGGGACGTCCAGCGCGGCGTCGAGCGGAAGCGCGCGGCCTGTGAAGGGGTGTGAAGACCCCTCCGTCTTCCCTACGCCCCCTCCTGCGTCGAGCACGGGCACCGCCCCACCCAGCAGACCGCGCAGCGCCGGCATGCGGGCGTGAAGGAACGGGTTGATGTCGGGATCGTCCGGACCGATGCCGACCCCGTCCAGGAAGAGGAGAAGGACCCGCGCGTCAGACGCTGGGTCACGCACGGAGCCCCCTGCTCGCGAGTCCCCGCCTCGTGGCCGCCGGAGCCCGGGAGTGGCCTCTACTCGGCGGGTCGGAGGTCGACCGTGACCTGCACCTGGACCGCGCCCATGTCGGCCCGGTCACGGATCGCGTCCTTCACGCGCGGCTCGAGCTTCTGCCACGCGGCCAGGATCCCCGAGCGCAGCTCCTTGCGCAGAACCTTCAGTGCGTTCACGTCGGCGCGGCTCGTCTTCGTCTCCTTCTTCGCGTCCGCGATCTCGTATGGACGGATCTCGAAGGGCGAGACGCCCACGTCGTCGTAGCGCTCGTGATCCATGTACTGGATCGAGATGCTGACGTCCCCGCGCGCGTGGTGGTGATGGATGTCACCCACCGCCTGGAAGCGGGACGCGAGGCGCCCCAGCTCCGTCCTCTGTGCCGCCTTCGTGTACGAGCGTTCGAGGATGGAGAAGATCCTCTTCGTCCGCTCCGTAGTCGTGGCATCCAGATCGGGCATCTGGGAGTCGAGCTCCCGCCCCATGGCCTGCCGCTCCACGTACAGACCGGCACTCTCCGCATCCCGGTTCCGGGCGCGGTCGATGTTGTCGAGGATCCGGTCGGGGTTGGTGCGGTAGCTCATGGACACCTGTGGAGGAAGATCGAGATCCCGCACCGTACCGTGGTACAGGCCCGAGGGTAGCTTCACAGAATATCAGGTCGCTCGGAGGCGGCCAAGGGCGTCGGCCCGACCCCCGAGACATCCCCTCAGACGATCGAACCAGGGAGTTCCCGTTGACCACGACACCGATGCTCCGGGCCCCGAGGCCGCTCAACCCTGCGGCGATCTGCGCGGCCTCCTTCGTCTTCGGGGCGTGCGCCTCCGGTCCGCCCTCCCCGCCGGTTCTCGCCTACGGAGACGAGCGGGTCGAAGAGGTCGTCTACACCTACACCGACACGACGGAGATCGACGTCAGCGTGATGGGCCAGTCGATGCAGCTCAGTCAGCGGGGTGAGGCCGAGTACGATGTCGCCTTCCAACCCGGCTCGACCGGTGTCGACGTGACGCTGTCCGTCCGCTCGCTCTCCTCTACGCTCAGTCAGCCTCTCGGCGCGCCCGTCCGCACGGACGAGAGCATGGTATCCGGCGAGCTCGCCTTCGCCCTCGACCGGGTCGGAGACGCCACGGTAGCCCGTCGGCCGGAGGTGGCGGACGAGCTGTCACTGATGGTCTCCGGGCTGTCGCTCGCGAACACCCTCTTTCCCGGGCTGCCCGGGACGCCGGCGCTTCCCGGTGAGACGTGGGTGGACTCGCTGAGCTACTCGGGCGAGGAGGGCTCCGGACAGCTCTCGGAGTCGTCCGTGCTCACCTACACCGTGGTGGGCGACACGCTCGTGGACGATCGCTCCCTGCTCCACGTCACCGTCGCGGGTACGACCACCGTCTTCAACGAGCTCTCGATCTCCGGCATGCAGGTCAGCCAGACCTCGGAGCTCGACGTGTCGGGCTACATCCTCTGGGACCACCAGGCCGGGATCCTCTTCGAGTCGTACCGGGAGGAGGCCGGCTCGGGGACCGTCTCGGTGCCGATCGCTCCGGCGCCCCTTCCGATCCGGGTCCGAACCGTCCAGCGGACGCGGGTGCAGACGCCGTGAGTATGGAGAGGGCCGCGGAGAAGGAGGAGGCCGCGGAGGAGGGGGCCCCGGAGAAGGGGGAGGCCGAGGAGAAGGACGGGGCGATGGGTCAGGAGAGGCTGGTCGCGGCGGCGCCCGAAGCCCCTGCCCGGATGTCCCTCCCGGCGAGGCTCCTCGCGGTGTTTCTCAACCCGGGCCGGCTCATGGAGGAGCTGGCCGAGGATCCGCGCTGGATCGGGGCGCTCCTGGCCGGCGCCGTGCTGGTGGGGCTCTCCGTGGCGCTCCTGCCCGTGGAGCTGTTCCTCGAGATGAATCGGGAGGCCGCGATCGAGCGCGGCGCCGACCTGCCGGAGATGGGGGAACGCGCGGTCCGCCTCATGCGGATCGTGATCCCGGTCGGGACGGTGCTCAGCACGCTCTTCTTCATGGGCCTCTTCGCGGGCCTGTACACCGTGGTCTTCGCGTTCGTCCTGGGCGACGAAGGTACGTTCCGGCAATACCTTGCGGCGCTCTCCCACGCCTACTTCATTCCCGCCGTCTTCGGCTTGCTGGTCACGCCGCTCCGCATCGGCTCCGGCGATCCCCAGCTCACGCTCAACCTGGCCAGCTTCTTCGCCTTCCTACCGGACGGATACCTTCTCAACGTCCTCCGGGTCTTCGATCTCACGCAGATATGGTCGACGCTCGTCATCGCTCAGGGTGCCCACGCCATCGACAAACGTCGGAGCTTCGGGAGCGCCGCTGCGATCCTGCTGACCTTCTTCACGCTCTTCGCCTTGGTGCTCGCGCGCTTCATGTAGCGGCCGGGGCGCCCGCATGAGCACATCGCGCGGAAAGGTGACGGCGCTGGTCGTCGCGGCGGCCTCCATCGCCGCCGCGCTCTTCCACATGTACGCGGCGGGGATCTCCCCCTTCACCGCGCTCGTCCAGCGCCCGGTGCACCTGGCGCTCATGGCCACGCTCGGCTTCTTGGGCGTCGGCGTCCAGAGTCGGCTGCGCGGAGCGGAGGACGAGAAGCCGAACCCGACGATGGAGCGGCTGCAGGGTGCGCTCGGGTGGATCCTGGCGGGGCTGTCGGTCGTGGTGTGCGCCTACCTCGCGCTCGAGAACCAGGAGCTCGTCGCCCGCTCCGGGAGCCCGACGGACACCGACCTCCTCATGGGTGCGCTCACGATCCTGCTCGTGATCGAGCTCGCCCGTCGCGCCACCGGATGGGGCCTGATCACGGTCTGCATCCTCGCGCTGGGATACGCGCTCGCGGGTCCGTACCTGCCTGGCTTCCTCGCGCATCGTGGCTACGGCCCGACGCGGATCATCGAACACCTCTACCTCTCGACCGAGGGCATCTGGGGGATTCCGCTCGGGGTGTCCGCCGACTTCGTCTACCTCTTCGTGCTCTTCGGCGCGGTCCTGGAGACCGCGGGCGGCGGTGCGCTCCTCATCGCGTTGGCGAACCGGGTGGCCGGTCGCACGCGCGGAGGGCCGGCGAAGACGGCCGCCGTGGCGAGCGCCTTCATGGGCTCGCTCTCGGGGAGTGCCGTCGCGAACGTCGTGACGACCGGGACGTTCACGATCCCGCTCATGAAGCGCGCGGGCTTCCGCCCGTTCTTCGCGGGGGCGATCGAGGCTGCGGCGAGCACCGGCGGGCAGCTCATGCCCCCGGTCATGGGGGCGGGCGCGTTCATTCTCGCAACCTGGACGAACATCCCGTACCTCCAGGTCGCGGTCGCGGCGATCATCCCGGCGGTGCTCTACTACGCCGCACTCTTGGCCGCCATCCACTTCCGGGCCGGCCGGATGGGGATCGAGCCCGACTCCGAGGTCGACCCCGAGCCGATCGCGGACCGGCTGCATCTCCTGCTCCCGCTGGCGATCATCGTCGTGCTGCTCGGCATGGGCCGCTCGCCGATGCGAGCCGCCTTCTGGGGCGTCGCTTCGGCGCTCATCCTCGCGGTGCTCCGTCCGTCCACCCGACCGTCGCCGGACGAGCTGCGTCAGATCATGGAGCGAGCCGGACGAGGTGCGGTCCAGGTGGCGGCCGCGTGCGCCTCGGCGGGGATCGTGGTCGGTGTTGCGTCGCTGACGGGCATCGGACTTCGGATGTCGGAGCTCATCATCACGTTGTCGCAGGGCAACCTGTTCGGCGCGCTCGTGCTGACCGGACTCGGCTCGATCGTGCTCGGGATGGGCCTGCCCACCACCGCCGCGTACGTCGTGCTCGCGGCGCTCGGTGCCCCGGCGCTCGTCCAGCTCGGCGTCCCGCTACTCGCAGCGCACCTCTTCATCTTCTACTTCGGCTGCATCTCGAACGTGACGCCGCCGGTGTCGCTCGCGGCGTTCGCGGCCGCGGGCATCGCGGGCCCACCGCCAACCCGGACGGCGGTCTTCGCGGCAATCCTGGCGGGTGCCGGCTTCATCGTGCCGTTCATGTTCGTGT
>JANQME010000281.1 GCA_028280205.1 Longimicrobiales bacterium | reverse complement strand
CACGATCATCCCCCACCTCTCCGTCCTCTACGAGCACCCGGAGTGGTTCGGCCCGCTCTTCGCGGGCCTCGAGCGACGCGGCATCCCGTTTACACGCTGGCACGCCGACGATCACGCCTTCGATCCCGGAACTCCGGCTCCGGCTCCGGCACTCGTCTTCAACCGAATGAGCCCTTCGGCGTGGCAGCGCGGCCGCGCGCCCGCAGTGCTCTACACCGAGCACCTGCTGCATTGGCTGGAGCGGTCCGGCGTCCAGGTCATCAACGGCCTCGAGGCGTGGCGGACGGAGGTCTCCAAGGCACGCCAGATCGCTCTTCTGCGCGACCTCGGTCTGCCGCGCCCCGAGACCCGGGTCGTGAGCTCGCCCACCGCGGCGCTCCGCGAGGCGCGGGCGATCGGCTTCCCCCTGGTCGTGAAACCGAACATCGGTGGGAGCGGTGCCGGGATCCGTCGCTTCGACTCCGCAGACGAGCTCGAGGCGGCCCTGCCCGACCTCGACTTCGGGATCGACCACACCGGCCTCGTTCAGGAGTATGTCGAGCCGCAGGACGGTCACATCGTCCGGGTCGAGGTGCTGGAGGGACGCTTCCTCTATGCGATTGCCGTCTACCCGCCTGAAGACGGCTTCAATCTGTGCCCGGCGGACGCGTGCCAGACCGGCGACAGGGTCGAGCTCGAGCGGACATTCTGTGCGGTCGACGCCCCGAAGAACGGGCTCCGGGTCGAGGCGTTCACACCCACCGCCGAGATCCGCGCGGATGTCGAGCGCATCATGGCCGCCACCGGGATCGAGGTCGGCGGGGTGGAGTACGTCGTCGGCCCGGACGGCCGACCTCGCTACTACGACGTCAACGCGCTCTCGAACTTCGTCGCCGACGCCGAGCGCGTGATCGGCTTCGACCCCTTCGAAAGGCTCGTCGAGTGGCTGGGACGCGAGGTCGACGCCCTCGACCCTCGGACGGAGGGCGGTGCCGAGATCGCCGCGCTCCGAACCGCGGGAGCCGACTGATGCGCTTCGGTTTCTGGCTCCCGGTCTTCGGTGGCTGGCTGCGAAACGTCGAGGACGAGGGGATGGAGGCGACGTGGGCCTACGCGTCGCGTGTGGCCCGCAGGTCCGAGGAGATCGGCTTCGACCTCACCCTGATCGCCGAGCTCAACCTCAACGACATCAAGGGGGCCGACGCTCCCGCGCTCGACGCGTGGAGCACCGCATCCGCCCTGGCCGCGGTGACCGAGCAGCTCGAGATCATGGTCGCCGTGCGGCCCGTCTTCCACTCGCCCGCCCTCCTCGCCAAGCAGGCGGCGAACATCGACCGCATCAGCGGAGGGCGACTCTCGCTGAACGTCGTCTCGGCGTGGTGGGCGAGCGAAGCGCGCCAGTACGGGGCGCCGTTCGACGAGCACGACGATCGGTATGCGCGCACGCGGGAGTGGATCGAGGTCGTCGACTCGATGTGGTCGAAGCCCCGCACGACCTTCGAAGGCCGTTACTATCGGGTCGAGGACGCGATCCTCGAGCCCAAGCCCGTCCGCCGGCCTCGGCCCACACTGTACGCGGGCGGGGAGTCGGACGCGGGCAAGGAGACGATCGCCGCCACGTGCGACGCCTGGCTCACACACGGCGACCCACCGGAGGTGATCGGGCGAAAAGCGCGCGCCATGCAGGACCGCCGCGCCGCGCTCGGGAAGCCTCCGATGACGATCGGGGCCGCCGCGTTCAGCGTCGTCCGCCCCACCGAGGCCGAGGCTCGTGCGGAGGTCGAGCGCATCACGGACGTGCGCTCCAGCTCGTCGGCGTTCGAGAACTACAACGAGTGGGTGGGCAACACGAAGCTGGAGCGGACCGTGAGCCTGGAGGACTACTCGGTGTCGAACCGCGGGCTCCGCTCCGGGCTGGTGGGCACGCCCGAACAGGTCGCCGACCGGGTGCGGGCTTTCGAAGCCGAGGGTGTGGATCTCCTCCTCCTCCAGTGCAGCCCGCAGTTGGAGGAGATGGAGCGCTTCGCGGAGGAGGTGATCCCTCTCGTACGCGGCGAGGCTACTCCATCCGTCCGAGCTGAAAGCGCAGAGAGTCCTCCACACCCTCATAGAAGAAGTCGAACCCTCGATCGAGCGCCTTCCTAGGCACCACGCGCTGGCCCCACAGGAGCACCTCCTTGCCGAGCTCGCCGAAGGCGGCCTTCACGGCGAGCGAGGGGACGGGCACGACGGTCGGGCGCCCGAGCGCCCGACCGAGCGCGGAGGTGAAGACCGCATTCGTGACGGGGTTCTCGGCGGTGGCGTTGACCGGGCCCTCCAGGCCGTCGTCGTACAGTGTGTGCAGCACGAGGGCGACGGCGTCGTCGAGGTCGATCCAGCTCATGTACTGCTTTCCCGAGCCCAGCCGTCCTCCCGCACCCATCTTGAAGGGGAGGAGCATCTGGCCGACCGCGCCGCCCCGTGGCGAGAGAACCACTCCGAAGCGTAGGCTGACCACGCGCAGTCCGGCGCGCGCCGCCGGCCGGGTCGCACCTTCCCAGGCCCGACACACCTCGGCGAGGAAGCCACGGCCGCTCGGCTCGGACTCGACGATGATCTTGTCGCCCTGATTCCCGTAGAAGCCGACCGCGGAGGCGCACACGAGCACCCGGGGACCGTCCCGCATCCCGGCCAGCGTACGGGAGAGCAGCTCGGTCCCGCGCACTCGGCTCTGCTTGATCGCGCGTTTTCGCTGCTCGGTCCATCGTCCGCCCGCGATCGACACGCCCGCCAGGTGGACCACCGCGTCGATCCCCACCAGTGAAGCGGGATCGAGCACGCCCGCGGCCGGATTCCAGAAGATCGAGTTCTCGTCGAGGCGCCGGCTGTCCCGGACCAGCGAGACCACCTCGTGTCCGCCCGTGGTGAGGAAGTGCTCGAGCGCGCTCCCGATCAGTCCGGAGGAGCCGGTGAGCGCAACGCGCAGGCGCTCGCGCCCCTCCCAAGTCCGGTGCCGCGCGAGGTCGGTGAAGAGCCGCCGGTACCGGAAACGGAAGAGGCGTTCCAGCTCCCCGCGGATGAAGGTCGGACCGAGTGCGGCTCCGGCCGCACCGAGCGGCGGCTCGACTTCGATCTCGTCGTGGGCGACCGTCCCGCCCCCGTTCGCCGGTCGGAAGGAGTGCGTGTGCACCCAACTCTTGAGCGGCCCGCTCACCTGTTCGTCCCGGAACCGACGTCCGTACTCGTAGTCCCGGTGACGCAGATCCCAGCGGAACGACGTGGGTCCACGCCGGACCCGGAGGCTGACCTGGCCTCCGTCCTCGATTCCGCCCGCCCGATGCAGAACCTCCACGTCTCCCCAGGGGGGCGTCAGACGCTCGAGCGCACCGAGTCGCTCATGCCAATCGAAAACCTCTTCGGGGGTGTGGTGGGGCAGCGTGGTTTCGAACGTGTAGCGCATGGGAACAGGCAGACGATACGCGGACGGTTGAAGCTGACCGGCAACGCCCTATCTCGCCACCCTCCGGTCGGGTGGGTCGATCGGGCGGGTCGGCTTCCCGACGACCCATCGCGGCTCAGGAAGACCCGAACAAGATGGAGGCGAGCAGCGACGGCACGATCTGCACGGTCAGGTTGTCCAGTCCGTGGTTGCTCGCGGCCTCGACCAGCGCCGCCGCGGCCCCACACGCCACCCCCCCCCACCACGGCGCTCCGCCCACGGAAGCGAGCGCGACGTGCGCCCCGATCGATGCGACGAGGAAGACCGCCGCGGAGCCC
>JANQME010000122.1 GCA_028280205.1 Longimicrobiales bacterium | reverse complement strand
CGGCCGGCGCCACGCGACTGATGGCGTCTCTCCTCTTCGGTGTCGCGCCCATCGACGTGCCCACCTTCGCGGCCGTCGCGCTCGCGCTGACGACGATCGCGCTCCTCGCGAGCTGGCTCCCCGCGCGCCGGGCATCGACCGTGGACCCGGTCGTCGCGCTCCGCTTCGAGTGAGGCGCAACCTTTTCCACCGGGAACTCGTCTGAACGTTCAGCAGGGTGGAGCTCACACCGAGGGGAGGGGTCATGCATCAGTTCCGGACGGACGCGCTCTCGATCGCCATGATCGTCGGCGGCGCCACGCTCGCGGGGGGAACCACGCTTCTGCTCGCGAACGCGGGTGAGGAGGCGGAGACGGCGAGCCGGTGCTCCCATGTAGAGACGGCCGAGCGGCTGAACGAGGAGCAGCGGGTGGTGGTGGCGCTGGACGGCTCGGAGGGCACCGTCGTGGTGGCGCCCACCGTCGCGGTTCGGGCGGACGAGTGCTCGTCGTCGGTCCGGGTCGCGGACGTGCGCGTGCACCGTCTGGAGGGGGAGCGCGAGCTGCACCGTGAGCTGGAGCAGGCCGAGCGTGCGCGCGTCCGTGTCGAGGCCCGACGGAAGCAGGAAGGAGAGCGTCGGGTGGAGCGGCCTGTCCGGATCGAGCAGGAGCGGACCGAGCGCGCCCTCGAGCGGGCCGAACGTGCCCGAGAGCGGGCCGAACGTGCTCGGGAGCGGGCGATCGAGCGCGTCGAACGACAGACGGAGCGCGCCGCCGAGCGGGCACGCGAACGAGCGCAGCAAGCCGTCGAGCGGGCCCGGGAGCGGGCCGAGCGCGACCTCGAGCAGGCCCGGCGCGACGGGCGGGTCGTGGTCTGGACCGGGGGCGACTCGTTCGAGGTCGACTTCGATCACGACTTCGATTTCGACCACGACTTCGATTTTGATTTCGATTTCGATTTCGACCATGACTTCGACTTCGACTTCGATTTCGACGGCTCGACGATGTCCTTCGAGGTCGACGGGGAGCCGATCGTGATCGACCTCGCGGGCCTCGAAGAGATGTCCATCGAGCTCGAGGGACTCGGAGACGAGCTCGAGGCCGAGATCCGGGGACAGCTCGAGGAGGCGATGGAGGAGCTCGACCGTGAGCTAAGGCGAGCAGAAAGGGAGCGACGCGGCGGAGGTTGATCCCGTCCGTCCATCGCGACGAGGGCGAACGGAGGGCCCGGGCCGCGCGGTCCGGGCCCTCCGTCGTCTCCGGGCCGCGTGCGGATCCGATCAGCGGACGGGGCCGGCCCCTCCGGTCCGATCGTCGATGACAAACCGGTCCCGTGCCGGCATCACGATCGCCGGCAGCGACTCGGCGTCGAGGACGGCGTCCACCGCGACGATCTCGTTGCGGTACAGCAGGTACGCGATCACGGCGTAGACCTCGTCGTCGGAAAGCACGCCGGGCGTAAGCTGCGGCATCGCCTTCCGGATGTAGTCGTACAGCGTCGTCGCGTGGGGCCAGTAGTTGCCAATCGCGCGCGTCGTCGGGTAGTCGTCCCACGGCTCCACCGCGACCAGTCGGTCGTTCGGTCCCTCGGTGCCCGTCGCGCCGTGGCACGCGATGCAGTGCGTCTCGTAGACCACCCGGCCTTCGGCCACCGAACCGCTTCCGGGCGGCAGGCCCTCCCCGTCCGGCCGCACGTCGATGTCCCACAAGGCGACCCGGGCCTCGTCCGCCTCCCGCCCGAACCCGAAGTGCGCGGGGGCCGATGTCGGGAGGGAGCCGGTCGCGTCCGCCCACCCCGACTCGGCAGCCGCGGCGTCTTCCGCCGAGCCCGAGGCGGGCACATCCGCGCCGGCGTCGGACCCGGTACACCCCGTCAGAACCGCGACGAGGAGCGCGGTTACGGCGCGGCCGGCGTCCGCCGCAACACGCGCAGGACGATCCCGGCCGGCCGTCATACCAGCTCTCCCAGCCCGAACGTGACCTCGCCCGTGCGGGCGATCTTCCACGCTCGCTGGTGGTTCTGGTGGTACGACGTGCGGAGCCCGCGCGCCTCCCAGAGCTGCTGGACGGTGGGCTGGACGTATCCGGTCTCGTCCGTCGCCCGGCTGAGGAGGATCGTGTCGCGTCCGGACCACTCGAAGAGGTGGCGGAAGCAGACGGTCGACTTCGGCAGGATCGGCCCCTGGAGCTCGGCGTCCGCCCAGCTTCGCCCGCCGTCGGCGCTCACCTCGACCCGGGTGATGCGTCCGCGCCCCGACCACGCCAGCCCGCGGACCTCCCACCACCCCCGATCGGGGAGCACGTACGGGTACGACGGGAAGGTGATGATCGACTTGGCGTCCATGACGAGAGAGAACTGACGCACGGTCCCGTCGCCGAGCGGATCGGTGTACCGCGAGGTCTCGTCACGCGTGTGGGTCGGCCGGTCCGTCACCTCGATTCGGCGCAGCCACTTCACGCTCGTGTTGCCCTCGTAGCCCGGGTTGAAGAGACGGAGCGGATACCCCTGCTCGGGCCGGAGGCGCTCGCCGTTCTGGCCGTACGCGAGCAGGCTGTCGTCCATGACCTTGTCGAGCGGAACGCTGCGCGACATCACCGCGGCGTCCGATCCTTCGGCGAGAATCCAGCTCGCGCCGGGTCGGACGCCCACTTCGCGCAGGATCGTCGCGACGGGCACGCCGGTCCACTCGCTGGTGCTGAGGAGGCCGTCCAGCCTCTGCACCGTCACCTCCGTGGGCATGCGCTCGCGGTTGTACACCCCGCCGCCGTTGCCCGAGCACTCCAGGAACTGGATGCGCGAGACCTGAGGGAAGCGCACCAGATCCGCCATCCGGAAGACCGTGGGGCGCTCCACCATGCCGTGCACGAGCAGCTCATGGCGGTCGTACGCGATCTCGGGGATCCCGGCGTGGTGTCGCTCGAAGTGCAGGTCCGCAGGGGTAATCGTCCCCATCAGATCGGCCAGCGGCGACCGCGACGACGACGAGAGCGCCGGGGCGCGGATCAGACGCCGGGGCTGCTCGGCCGGGGCACGCGTCCCGATCTCGGAGACCATGCGGCCCGGCACGCGGGTCGGATCCTGGGTCCCTTCGGGCGCTTCCTGAGCGACGAGCCGGATGGCGTCGGCCTGCGTTTTCACCAGGCCGGCCGCGATCACCCCGGAGGTGGTCGCCACCCAGGCCCGACGGGACAGCTTCGCGTCTTCCTCGCGCGGCATCGCTCCTCCTTCGCTGAACGGGTGTGGAGACGCCGCCCAACGTGCGGCGCACGGGTGCACACGGCCAGTCCGGACGTTGCCACCGGTTCGTCGACGGACCCGCCGGCGGACGCCGTCCCCGCTCCGCTGGACGACCCGGGGTTCCCGCACACACATTCGCCCCGACCCCCGTTCACACCCCGTTCTCGACGGAACGCCGCATGATTCGCCGTCCAGTCCTCGCCTTCGTCGCACTCATAGCGATCGCCGTGCCGTGCTCCCTCCGCCCGGTCGCTGCCCAAGCACCCGAGTACCCGCCCGAGTTCGACGAGCCGATGCCGCTCCATCACGACGGCAAGGGGCTCGGGCCCTTCTCGCGTCCCGTCACCACCTCGTCGCACGACGCGCAGCTCTACTTCGACCAGGGGATCCAGCTCCTGTACGCCTTCGACCCCACCGCTGCCGCCCGTTCGTTCCGCGAGGCACAGGAGCTCGATCCCGAGTGCGCGATGTGCTTCTTCGGCGAGGCGTGGGCGTGGGGACCGTACCTGAACGGTCCGATGACCGCGCTCGATGCGCCGCGGGCGTACACCGCCATCCAGACGGCGCTCGAGCTGGCCGAAGACCACGCGAACGAGATCGAGCGAGCGCTCATCGAGGCCATGGCCGTCCGCTACGAGCCGGAGCACGACCCCGACCGCCGCCGCTCGCTCGACGAGACGTGGGCGGAGGCGGTCAACGGCGTGTACGCGCGCTACCCCGACGACCTCGACGCCGGCTTCCTCGCCGGCGAGTCACTCATGCTCCTCCAGCCACGCCGCGGGCGCTGGGACCACGAGAACCCGGAGGTGGTGCGCATCCACGAGGTGCTGGAGAGCGTCCTGGCGCAGGACATCACGCATCCGGGCGCGTGCCATCTCTACATCCACGCGACGGAGCCGACGGAGGTTCCGGGCCGCGCCGAGGCGTGCGCCGACCATCTGGGCCAGTCGATCCCCGGCGCGAGCCACATCCAGCACATGCCGTCGCACACGTACAACCGCATCGGCCGCTGGGGTGACGCCGTGCGGGCGAACACGGACGCCTGGCACTCGGACCTCAAGGCCACGTACGGCGAGGGCTTCGCGATCTATCCCTCCCACAACCTGCACATGCTGCTCTTCGCCGCGTCCAACGACGGGCAGGGTGCCGTCGCGATCCAGGCCGGACGCGA
The DNA here is from genome assembly GCA_028280205.1 of Longimicrobiales bacterium. Taxonomy (GTDB): domain Bacteria; phylum Gemmatimonadota; class Gemmatimonadetes; order Longimicrobiales; family Gaopeijiaceae; genus UBA2589. The sequence continues at coordinate 2,118 of JANQME010000122.1, read as the reverse complement.
CTACGCGGACCTCATGGACGGAGCATCGTTCTACACCGCGCTCACGATGGTGCGCTTCGGGCGCTTCGACGACGTGCTCGAGCTGCGAAACGCACCGGAAGGCACGGTGTTCCGGGGCCTGTGGGACTTCGGCAAGGGATACGCCTCGCTGCGGCTCGGGGACGAAGGGAGCGCCCGCTGGTACCTGCACCGGCTGGAGACCGCGATCGAGGAGGATCCGGACGACGCCTTCCGGGGCCACACCGCCGCTCAGCTCCTCGGTGTGGTGAAGGCGATCCTAGAAGGCGAGATCCGGCGCGCCAACGGAGAGGTCGACCATGCGATCGAAGTGCTGCGCGAGGCCGGTCGAATCGAGGACGGGCTGCGCTACGACGAGCCGGAGCCCCTTCCCTTCTCGGTCTACCAGTGGCTCGGAGACGCGCTCCACGAGGCCGGACGCCATGCGGAAGCCGAGGCGGCCTTCCGGCATGAGCTCGACAAGCACCCACACAACGGGTGGTCGCTCTTCGGGCTGGAGCGCTCGCTGCGCGCACAGGGCCGCGACGCGGACGCCGACGCGGTGCACACCGAGTTCCTCGAGGCGTGGGTCCGCTCCGACACCTGGCTGCGGGCGCCGATCTTCTGAGGTCGCCCTTCGAATACCCGAGCGTCGCTCCGGATGGCGGTGAACCGAGCCGTCGACAGCGTCCTCTCGCCGATCAGGAGGAGGCCGTCGCCGCCGCCGACACGATTCCCGGCTTCGCCCGCCGCGACACTTCGGCCGCCAGCCGCGACGCCGTGTTCAGACAACCGAGGCCGAAGAGGAGGAAGACCAGGGCGGCCACGGCATACTTCACCTCCTGGAACGCGCCACCCACCAGCACGCCCCTCTGGGCTTCGGGTGCCCGTACCTGACGCATCGCGAGGACATCCAGGCCGAAGACGCCCATGACGCAGATCAGGACCAGCGCCGCGAGCAGGGCGAGGCCACCGGCGAGCCTCAGCGCGGTCAGATGTTCGCGCCAGATCGCGGTGGCCCCGACCAGCCCGAGACCGAGGGCAGGGGTCTGCAGGTATCCTGCAGCGAGACCGAGGAAGCCGTAGCGCCACGCCATATCCGTCGGGCGGAGCGGCCACACGGTCGTCAGGAGGTCGATCGCGGCGGTGAGCACGAGCGCGAAACCGAAAAGGTATGCGCTGGCCGCCAGCAAAGGAGAGACACGATCGTAGGTCATGGGAACGCGTGCATCGAGTTGAGGAAGCGCCGCCGCACCACTGGGGCGGACCGGCCTGCTTCCTATCTAGGAGGAAATGAAACGGGGCGCGAGTCTCATCGACTCGCGCCCCGCGCGCCACTTCCAGGGGTTCGGCTCAGGCCAGATCGACCAGCCGGCGGCGGCTCGAAACCGCGAGCAGGAAGATTCCGGTGAGCATCAGGAGAACCGTACCCGGCTCCGGAACGGCGTACTGCGACGTACGGATCAGGAACTCCTGTCCCTCCGCGTTGCGAGCCTCGGCCCCGGTGAGCACGTACCAGCCGGCGCCGGTGAAGCTGTCCGGCACCGCCATCTGGTAGAACGACATGGCCTGCGCGTACACGGCGCCCGAAGCGCTCGGGTCCGCGTTGGCGACGCCGTTGGTCTCCCACCACATGGCGGCGTGCAGCGCCGACCATGTTTCCTGCCGCTCGGACGGGTCCACCGTCTCGAAGAGGGAAGCGAGGTAGGCGGTCTTCAGATACTGTGCCGCACCGGCCGTACCGAGACGCGTCGTGCTACCGTCGCCGAGGCTTCCATCCACGCCGTATGCGTTTACGAGCCCGTCCGCGAGCGTCGCGTAGTGATGATAGTCCACACAGTAGAGCGCGAAGTTGCTCGAGATCGCGTTGCCGACGGAGTCCTCGAATCGGCCCTGATAAGGGCCGACGTACACCCGCTGCTCCAGACCGGTCGAAACGACCGCGGAGGACGGGTTCAGATAGTTCAGGTACTCCTGCGCGTTTGGCACCGGGGCGAGCTGGGCCGCAGCGAAAGCCGGCTGGAGCGCGAGAGCGAGGAGGGCAGCGGCGTGGAGAGCGTTCTTCATGCGGAATGAGATCCCTGGGGGATTGGCCGTCAACGCCTTGCGAAGGTGCAACCC
>JANQME010000243.1 GCA_028280205.1 Longimicrobiales bacterium | reverse complement strand
ATCACGACGATCCGCGGGATGCTCGGCTCCGACTATCAGATCCCGCTGGCCGCGGAGCTACGGCGGGGCGAGGTGCTCGGTCCGACGTTCTACGTCGGCGCACCGTCGATCAACGGGAATTCGGCGCCGGATCCCGAAACGGCCGAGCGGTTGATCCGCGCGCACGCGGCCGCCGGGTACGACTTGCAGAAGGTCCACCCGGGCGTCTCCGTGGAGACGTGGGACCACATGGTCTCGGTCGCGGAGGAGGTCGGGCTGACATGGGGCGGACACGTCCCGGCGGACGTCGGGCTCGTCCACGCCGTCGAGACGGGCATGTCGACGGTCGACCACCTCGACGGCTACGTCCAGGCGGTGGCCTCCGACGAGGTCGTCTCCCAGATCAACACGGGCCGGCCGATCAGCCTGGAAGGGCTCGTCGCCGGCGTCGACGAAGCGAAGATCGCCGAGGTCGTCCAGCTCACGGTGGAGCACGACGTCTACGTCGTCCCCACGATGTACCTTTGGGAGAACCTCTACGGCACGACGGACGCCGAGCCCTTCCTGAGCCAGCCGGAAATGCGCTACGTCTCGGAGGCGCAGAAGGAAGCATGGCGCAACCAGTCCGCAGGCGGACCGCGGGGCGAGCCCGAGGTCGTGGAGGCGTTCCTGGACCTGCGCAACCGGATGCTCGAAGAGCTCGCGGACGCGGGTGCCCGCGTCATGATGGGGACCGACTCCCCGCAGCTCTTCAACGTTCCGGGCTTCGCGCTGCACCGGGAGATCGCGGTGATGTCCGAGGCCGGTCTCACGAACCGGCAGATCCTGGAGAGCGGCACGGCGACGGTGGGGCGGTACGTGCGGGAGCACCTCGGGATCGACGATCACTTCGGGACCATCGCGCCGGGCCAGCGGGCCGACCTGGTGCTCCTCGGGTCCAACCCCCTCGACGACCTGTCGAATCTCACGGACCGCGTGGGCGTCATGGTTCGGGGCCGTTGGGTCTCGGCCGAGGAGATCGACGCCGGACTCGAGGCGCTGGCCAGCAAGCACGGCAGCCCCGGCTGACTCGACCGCGGAGCGGATGCGCCGGAAGACCGCTCGTGACGCGGCGGCCGGGCGCAGCCGGTCCGGCCGGAATCAGTAGCCCGGGTCGCGAGAGAGGTCGGCCGGCTCCTCGACGTGGACCGAGGGTGAGCCCGTGATCAGGCGAGCCCCCCGCGTCTGCACGAACCATTGCCACGCCCAATTCACCATCACGAGCACCTTGTTGCGGAAGCCGATCAGAAAGGCAACGTGGATGACGCTCCAGAGCACCCAGGCGAAGGCGCCGTGGAAGGTGCGCCCTCCGATGTCGGCGACCGCACGCGCCCGGCCGATCGTGGCCATGTCGCCCCGGTCGATGTAGCGGAAGGAAGGGCGGATGCCCTCCTCGCCCGCCGTGATCTCGTCCCGGATGATCCGACCCACGAAGCGCCCCATCTGGATCGCACCCTGAGCCACCCCGGGCACCGATTCACCCGTGGTGGCGTCGACCTGGGCCGCGAGGTCGCCGACCGCGAAGACGTGCGGGTGACCGGGCACCGAGCAGTCCGATTCGACGAGCACCCGACCCTGACCGTCGAGCGGCACGTCGAGCCCTTCACCGACCGGGGACGCCTTGACGCCGGCGGCCCAGATCACGTTCGCGGCCGGGACGGAGTGCTCCCCGACCCAGACCCGCGCCTCGTCGATGTCGGTCACGAAGGTCTCCAGCCGCACCTCGACGCCCATCGCCTCGAGGTCCCGACGGGCCCGTTCGCCGGCCGCCTCGGACATCGAGGCGAGCAGGCGGTCACCCCCTTCCAGCAGGATGATACGCGCCGTCGTGGTGTCGACACGGCGGAAGTCGTCCGCGATCGTCTCGGCCGCGATCTCGCGCAGCGCACCGGCCATCTCCACGCCGGTCGGACCTCCCCCGATGACGACGAACGTCAGCTTCGCCCGGCGCACTTCCTCGTCGTCCTCGAGCTCGGCCTCTTCGAACGCCAGCAGAACGCGCCGCCGGATGTCGATCGCGTCTTCGATCGTCTTGAGACCCGGGGCACGAGGCGCCCACCGGTCGTTCCCGAAGTACGTGTGCGTCGCGCCCGCGGCGAGCACGAGCCAATCGTAGCGCAGCTCGTCGTACCCCACGTTGACCACCCGACGGACCACGTCGACACCGGTGACCTCGCCGAGCAGGACCTGCACGTTCGCCTGATCCCGGACGATCGCGCGGATCGGCACGGCGATGTCCGCCGGAGAGAGCGCGGCCGTGGCGACCTGATAGAGAAGCGGCTGGAAGAGGTGGTGATTCCTCCGATCGACGAGGACCACGTCGCAGTCGACTCGAGCGAGCTGACGGGCCGCCTGGAGGCCGGCGAAACCGGCACCCACGACGACGACGCGCGGGCGCCGTCCGGCGCGGGTCGGGTAGAGTTCGGGCGTCATGGCTCTTCGTGATACCGGATGCGATATGCGAGGTTTCTGGTCGTGACCTACCTCGGCTTCCACCTGATCTTCATCGTCGGGCCGGTCTGCGTGCTCGCCGCGCTGGCCCTGCTCCGCCGGGAGCGCCTCGGTCGGCGAACGCCCGCGGCGCTCTTCGGCGTCGCCCCCCTCGCGCTCCTCTACACCGCGCGCTGGGACCAGGAGCTGATCGCTCGGCGCGTGTGGTGGTACGGCGAGGACCGCGTGCTCGGGAGCTGGCTGGGCGTCCCGTGGGAGGAGTACGCCTTCATGCTCCTGCAGCCCGTCCTGACCGGCGCACTCCTCCTCGTGCTCGTCGGGCTGGGCGAATGTGTCCCGGCGGCCTCTTCACGCCCCGTCCCGCCCACGGAGCGCGGGGCCGTGGGAGCACCCATCGTCCTGATCGGCCTGGCCGGCGGCTCGGCCGCGCTCCAGGCGGGTGGCCGCTGGACGTACGCCGGCCTCATCCTCCTCTGGGCTCTTCCGGTGCTCGGCGTGCTCGCGGCGGCGTCCTGGGGCGGGCTGCGCCGCTTCGGACGTGAGAGCGCTTCGACGTGGGCCCTCGCGACCGCGTATCTGTGCGCCGCGGACCGGGTCGCGATCGACGCAGGCGTGTGGACGATCAGCCCCACCCTCTCCACCGGGTGGACCGTGATCGGTCTTCCGGTCGAGGAGGCTCTCTTCTTCGCGGTGACGAACGGCCTCGTCGTCGCGGGCGCGATGCTCTTCCTGACGCCCGGCCTGCCCCGTCCCCCGGAAGCCTCCTCGGCGGGAGACGCGCCCACCCGCTCGGGGACCGCACCGGCCGGAGGGTAGGTTTCGCTAGCGGCGCTGCCGTTCGGGAAAGGGGACCGGAACGTCCGGGAGATCGAAGGCGCCTGGGAAGTCCTCTTCCACCTCCTTCTGCTTCCCGCTCCACGCCTCGATGTCGATCCGGTAGACGGCGGTCCGTCGGAGCTCGTCGTCGGTCGTCGCACGGTAGTCGCGCCCCGGCTTCAGGTGCGGAGCGTACTTGTCGAGGAGCGCCTGCAGGGCCATGCGGGCCTCGTCCGCGTCCTCGACGACACGGCCGGAGCCGAAGGCGCTCACACCGCAGTACTCGAGGCTGAATTCGAGTGCTTCCGGCGCGGGGAGGAGCCGCCCGATCGCCGAGGCGCCGAACGCGACCTTCTCGCACCGGTCGACGTTCGCACGGGTGCGGCCGGTCCGGTGGGTGTGCAGGTAGATGCAGTGCCGCTCGGGGTCGTAGACGAAGAGGTTCGAGTTCAGGAAGGGCTGCCCGCCCTCCCCGACCGTCGCGAGATGGCCGAAGGGCGCGCGCTCCAGGAACGCGCGCACCCACGCGTCGTCCTTGCCCCGGTCGCGGCGGCGGAGTCGGCTGCGCTCGTCGTCCTGCCCCGCGTTCGTCGCCCCGACCTTGATCGGCGCCTCATCCGGCCCAGGGCCCCCGGCGAACGTCTCCGTTCCGGCCCCTTCCGCGGGCGTGCTCACCCACCGCCCTTCAGGTAGTCCCGCTCGATCAGCCCGCGGTGCCAGAGCTCGTGGCCGGCGATGATCCACGGGAAGGCGCGCACCGTGAAGTCGTACCCGCTCGCCACGCCGGTGCGCGCGGCGTGCTCCGGGCTCATCGTGGCGAACATGTGAATCGCCGCGCGGCGAAGGGCGATCCACTGGGCGCACTGATGGGCGAGCGGCGTCTCGTGCGCTCGCGACGACGCGGCCCATGCATCCTGATCCATCCCGGGCAACGTCACGCCCTCCTCGCGCGCCATCACGAGGGCTCGGAACGAGAAGAGCCACTCCGTGTCGACCAGGTGACCGACAACCTCACGGAGGCTCCACTTCCCCTCGGCGTAGCGGAACGTTTCCCGCTCCTCCGGGACGCCCTCGAGGAGCGCGACGGTCTCTCCGAGCTGGTCCCGGAGCGTTACGAGGATGTCCCCGTCCGGCACCTGCTCCACGTAGCGCCCGTAGTACTCGGCGTGCTCCCCGGAAACCGGCCGCGGGAAGGCGCTCATCGGTCCTGACCGATCACGCCGTCCATCTCCTCGATGGTGCGCGTGGAGGGGTCGCGCTCGCGCTGGAGTCGGCGCGCGACGGCCTCGGCCTCGCGCCACGCACGCAGGACGTTCTCTCCGGCCAGCTTGGCCAGCTCCTCCTCGCTCCACCCCCGCCGCGAGAGCTCTGCGAACAGCGCGGGGAAGGTCGACACGTCCTCGAGCCCGACGGGGGTCGAGTCGATCCCGTCGAAGTCCGAGCCGATCCCGACGTGATTCACACCGGCGAGGTTCGCGATGTGGTCGATGTGGTCGGCGACATCCGCGATCGTGGCCTCGTCGCGGGACGTCAGGAAGCTCGGCACGAAGGTCACCATGACGACACCGCCGTTCTCGGGGAGGCGGCGCAGCACCTGATCCGGCACGTTGCGCGGGTGGTCGTGTAAGGCCCGGGCCGACGCGTGCGACCAGATCACCGGAGCCTCCGCCACGTCGAGCACGTCATTCATCGTCTCGGGCGACGTGTGCGAGATGTCGACGAGCATGCCCATGCGGTTCATCTCGCGCACGACCTCGGCTCCGAAGGCGCTCAGCCCTCCGTGCCGCGGCAGGGCGCAGCACGCATCCGCCCAGTCGAGCGTGCCGTTGTGCGTCAGCGACATGTACCGCACGCCCAACGCGTAGAAGGCCCGCAGCGACCCGAGCGAGTTCTCGATCGCGTGCCCGCCTTCCATCCCGAGCATCGAGGCGATCCGACCGCGTCCGAAGGCCGCCTCGACATCCGAAGCGGTCAACGCCAGCTCGAGGGATTCCGGGTACTTCGCGATGATCTGGTTGGCGATGTCGATCTGCTCGAGCTGGACCTTCGCCGCGCCCTCCTCGGCCGCTTCGAACGGGATGTAGACGGACCAGAACTGCGCACCCACCCGACCTTCGGCGAGACGTGTCAGGTCGGTGTGGAACGGGGTCGGGCCGCGCAGGTCGTGTTCGGGGGCTTCCACGTCGTGCGGGCCGGCCTCGCTGTTGCGGATGGCCCACGGCAGGTCGTTGTGCCCGTCGATCAGCGGCGTCGTGGAAAGGACGCGCAGCGCCCTCTCCATGTGCACATCCTGCGCCGAGAGCGAGGGCGCGAGGGCGATCGCGGCGAGTCCGCCGAGCGCGGCGCCGAGGAAGAGGGTACGCCGGGGGACGGGAATCATGGGCGTGGGGAGCTCCGGAGGATCGTCACGGTGCGGAATCTCCGAAGAATCGCGCATCGCCCGCGGGTGGGCCACCCACCGCTTGCGGGCCGGGTGTGCAAGGATGAATCGTTGAGGCGTCGTACGGGGAAACGGGACGCAGCAGGACCGGAGGATCCAGACCCGCCGGCCCGGGTAGAGATCGCGACAGGAGGTGGAAATGCACTCGAAGGCCGTTCGAATCGCGCAGCACCGACGGGCCGTCTGGGCCGGTCTGACCATTTCCGCATCGGCGCACGTCGTCGCGCTCACCGTCGTCGCCATCCCCGGCACCGGGCCCACGGAGGACGACGGGCGGGACGCGAAGACCGTATACGAGGACACCTTCGAGGGCATCGAGGTCGTCGCCCTCGCGGAGGTCGTGCCGGTCGACCCGACTTCGATCCGCCCCACCGAGACCGACGCCGCGTCGGGCGCCCAGCCCACGCCCTCCGTCGAGGCGACGAGTCGCCCCTCGCTCACCGAGCGGCTGGCCGATCTGGCACCGGCATCCGTGAGCGTTTCGGCGCCGCAGACCGGTCGTCCGATCGCGACGTTCCGCGACCTCGAAGCGGTTTCGCAGGAGGCCTTCCTGGCGGGGCTCGTGCGCGGAGGCGGAATCCAGGACGGGGACGAAGAGGAAGGGGGCGGGTGGAGCGCATTCCTGGGGGGATTGAGCGCGGCCCTCAGCGGCGGAGGCCACTGCCCGGTTCCGGCGGGCGGCTCTCAATGATCCTCCGCTGACCGCAGCGGCGAACTCCTCGCCCGGGAGCTAGCTCCCGCCGGCTGGAGCACTCGGCCGCCTCAGCTCGAGCGAGCGGATCTTGCGGTGCAGGGTCCGGGGCGAGATGCCCAGCATCTCCGCGGCCTGGCCCTGATGCCAGCCGGTACGCCCGAGCGCCTCCTCGATCGCCATGCGCTCGAGCTCGTCCAGGTCGACCGTGGGCAGGCCCGACGTCGAGCCGTTTCGGGTGGCCGGTGCCACGCTCGACGCACTGAGCGACGCCTCCACGTCGACGCCGCGCACGGTCCGTCCCCGGGCCAGGATGGCCACCCTCTCGATCACGTTGCGCAGCTCGCGCACGTTGCCCGGCCAGGCGTACGCCCGGAGGCTTTCGAGTGCGTCCGGCTCCACGCTCCACGGCTCCACGTCCGCCGGGCCCGACGCCTCGAGGAAGTGCGACACCAGAAGGGGGATGTCGGCCGGACGGTCACGCAGAGGCGGGAGCTCGATGACGATCGCGTTGATCCGGTAGAAGAGGTCGCCCCGGAACGCCTCCTCCTCGACGAGCCGCTGCAGGGGCCGGTGCGTCGCCGAGACGAGCCGGAAGTTCGTCGGGAACTCCTTGACCCCCCCGACGCGCCGGAAGCGTCGCGACTCGAGGAGCCGCAGCAGCTTGGCCTGGAGGGCAGGCGCGAGATCCCCGATCTCGTCCAGGAAGAGCGTTCCGCTGTCGGCGACCTCGACCAGCCCCATCTTCTTGGTGGCCGCTCCCGTGAAGGCCCCCTTCTCGTGACCGAAGAGCTCCGACTCCGCAAGCGATTCCGCGACGGCCGCGCAGTTGAGCGTGACGAGCGGCTCGCCGGCCCGGCCGGAGAGCCGGTGAACCTCGCGAGCGATCAGCTCCTTGCCCGTCCCCGACTCACCCTGGATCAGCACCGAGGCGTCCGTGGGCGCCACCCGAGCGGCGAGATCGAGCGCACGCTGCATCGCCGGGTCGCCGGTCACGATCCGCACCCCGTCGGCCTCCCGCCTCGCGGCCGCGTCCAGCCGTTCGGACCGGGCCACCAGGTCGCGGGTTC
>JANQME010000205.1 GCA_028280205.1 Longimicrobiales bacterium | reverse complement strand
GGGCGGGGACATCACCGAGTTCCTCACCTTCCGGATCCTCCCCTTCCCGAACTTCGTGTCGATCGTGCCGGACATCTCGCGCACGCAGTTCAAGCAGATCCTGGAGCGGACGGTGTCCGCGGACACGGACCCGACGACCGGTGCGCTCATCGCCGAAGGCCGCTTCGCCCAGGTCGCCGGATTCACGATCGTCTACGATCCGGCGCAGACGGCCCAGACGGTGGACGACGACACCGGCGACGTCCTGTCGGCCGGCTCGCGGGTCCGCGACGTCGTGCTCGACGACGGGACGGTCATCGTCGCCGACGGTGCGGTGATCGACGGACCGGCGCTGAACATCGCGACCATCGACTTCCTGGCGCGGGGTGGGGACGCCTACCCGTACGCGGGCGCCCCCTTCACGGCGGTCGGCGTGACGTACCAGCAGGCGCTCCGGAACTACGTCCAGAATGCGCTGGCCGGTGTCGTGACCGCGGGCGACTACCCCAAGGGTGGCGAGGGCCGCATCACGGTTCCGACGAGCTGAGCCCCGCGTCGCCCCATCGGCGGGCGACGGCGAAGCGCGGCCGCTCCGCGCGGCCCGATCGGCGGGAGCCCCGGTCTCCGGGGCTCCCGCCTTCGCGTCCGGTTACGGTGGTTCCGGTCCGAGGTGCGGCTTGCGCAGTCGCGGAGCGAATGGCCAGAATCCGGTGACGGCGCCCGCCGGAAACCGGCGTGCCCGGAGGCCACCTCCGCCCCACGGAGGGACGCGCCCGAGGCGCGAGACCCGCGGGGCTCCGCCCGCACTCGTCGAGTATGGACGCCGTCGAAGCCACTCCGCACTCCGCCCGCGCAGAACCCGTCCGGCTCGAGAAGCAGCTCGGCCTGTGGGACGTCTACGCGCTCGCCACAGGTGCGACGCTGAGCTCGGGCTTCTTCCTGCTGCCCGGTCTCGCGGCGGCGGGCGCGGGTGCGGCGATGCCGCTTTCGTACCTGCTTGCGGCGCTCATCGTCCTGCCCGGGCTCGTGAGCAGCGTCGAGCTCACGACTGCGATGCCGAAGGCGGGGGGCATCTACTACTTCCTCGACCGGTCGATGGGCCCCCTGGTGGGGACGGTCGGCGGGTTCGGCACCTGGATCGCCCTCGTGCTCAAGGCGTCGTTCGCGCTTATCGGCGTGGGGGCCTACCTGCAGCTCTTCTTCCCGCAGCTCCAGTTCGGGCCCATCGCGGCTGCGCTGGCCGTCCTGCTGGGAGGGGTCAACTACTTCGGGGCCAAGAAGAGCGGAGCGGCGCAGGTGATGCTCCTCATCGGGCTGTTCATCCTGCTGCTCTGGTTCCTCGGCTACGGGCTGCTGGGCATGGAGGTGGGCCGGCTATCGGGAGTCTTCCAGCCCCGGGCAGCCGGCCTGATCAGCACCGCAGGTCTCGTCATCGTCTCGTACATGGGGCTGACGAAGGTCGCCAGCGTGGCCGAGGAGGTGAAGAATCCGGAGCGGAACCTGCCGCTGGGCACCTTCCTCGCGTTCGCCACGGTCGTCCTGGTCTACGTGGTGGGCACGGCCGTCATGATCGGGATCACCGGCGCCGACGTCCTCGCGGCGGCCGACGACGGGCACGGCGACCTCACACCGGTCGCGACCGTCGCCCGGGACCTGGCGGGCCCGATCGGCGCCATGGTGATGACCGTCGCGGCGCTGCTCGCGGTCTCTTCGGGCGCGAACGCCGGGATTCTGAGCGCCTCCCGCTACCCGCTCGCGATGGGCCGCGACCGCCTGCTGCCCGACTTCTTCGGCCGGATCGGCGGCCGAGGCACGCCCACGGTGGGCATTGCCGCGACCGTGGCGGTGATCGTCTTCTGCGTCACGGTCTTCGACCCGACCGGGATCGCGAAGCTGGCCAGCGCTTTCAAGCTCGTGATGTTCGCGCTCGGCTGCCTCGCGGTGATCGTGATGCGGGAGAGCCGTATCGAGTCGTACGACCCCGGCTACCGGTCGCCCTTCTACCCGGCGGTGCAGATCGTGGGGATCCTCGCACCGTTCTGGCTCATCGTGGAGATGGGATACCTGCCCACCCTCTTCACGTTCGCGCTCATCACGCTCGGCGCGATGTGGTTCACCTACTACGCTCGCGACCGGGTGGACCGGGAGGGCGCGATCTTCCACGTCTTCGAGCGTCTGGGCCGACAGCGTGACGACCGACTGGATACGGAGCTGCGTGGGATCCTGAAGGATCGCGGGCCGCGCGACGCGGACCCGTTCGACGCGCTCTTCACGGGCGCCGGAGTCATCGACCTGGACGAGTCGATCGACTTCGAGTCGCTGGCGCGGCGTGCGGGCGACCGTATGGCGCGGGACCTCCCGGTGTCGGCGGATGCTCTGGTGGACGGCTTCCTGCGGGGCACCCGTGTCGGGGCCACGCCGGTCTCGCATGGTGCGGCGCTTCCCCACGTCCGGCTCGAGCAGCTCTCGGAGGTGCGCCTCCTCCTCGCCCGCGTCCGGGGTGGCGTCCGCTTCGAATCTCTCCCGGCCGGCACGCCAGGAGACGAGCCGGTGCACGCGGTCTTCTTTCTCGCGGGCCCCGAGTCCGATCCCGGTCGACACCTTCGGATCCTCGCGCAGATCGCGCGGCGCGTCGATCAGGAGGTCTTCATGCCCGAGTGGCTGGCCGCCCAGGGGCCGGCCCAGCTCAAGGAAGCGCTCTTCCGCAACGAGCGCCTCCTGGTGCTCCCCCTCGACGGCGTCGGGGCTCGAGCCGATCTCGAGGGGATGGCGCTCCGCTCCGTTCCGCTCCCCGACGACACCCTCATCGCGATGATCCGTCGCGACGACGAGGTCGTCATCCCCGACGGAGACACCGTCCTGCGTAGCGGCGACCGGGTGACTGTGCTCGGCGAGCCCGATGCGATCGCGGCGCTACGGGAGCGGTACGCCCGGGAGGATTCGGTCCCCTCGGCGGTTTGAGGGGAGAAAGCCGGGTGTTTTCAACGGTCTCGCGGTTTCAGCTGTCCTTGCAGGAAATCGGAGCCCGCCGGTACCTTGACTCGACTGTCCTCCCTCGGAGACGGCCCGGATGAAGCTGCTGTCCCTCACGTCCGCCGCCCTCGGCGTGTCGCTCGTGCTGACGGCCGAGCTGGCCGCCCCGGACACGCCGGACGTACGCCTCTCCACGGACCCGGCGCACGCCGCGGACGCGCCCCCGGCGGTCGATGCGAACGCGCTCGTGGAGCGGACCTGCGTGCGCTGTCACAGCGACAGCCGCCTGCGCGGCAACCTCTCGCTCGAGTCCTTCGACATCGAGTCCGCGGAGGCGAACGGCGAGGTCGTGGAGCGGATGATCCGGAAGGTGCGCGCCGGCATGATGCCGCCCCCCGGTGTCCGGGCACCCGGCGGGGACACACTCCAGGTGTTCGCGGCCCAGCTCGAACGGGTCATGGACGACGCCTGGGAAGACGCGCCGAACCCGGGACGTCGGACGTTCCAGCGGCTCAACCGCCCCGAGTACGAGCAGGCGATCCACGACCTGCTCGCGCTCGAGGTCGACGCGGCCGACTGGCTCCCGCTCGACCAGATGTCGGCCAACTTCGACAACATCGCCGACGTGCAGTCCCTCTCGCCGCTCCTCCTCGAGTCGTACCTGAACGCCGCGTCGGACATCAGCCGCATGGCGGTCGGTGACCGCAGCGCACCGGCGATCGACGTCACCTACAAGAACTCGCAGTACCGCTCTCAACACCCCTGGGATCACGTCGAGGGCGCGCCCTACGGCACGCGGGGTGGCATGGTGGTGGAGCACGTCTTCCCGGCGGACGGGATGTATCGGATCGGGATGACGTTCGCGTCCGGGGACAACACGCGCTTCGAGGACATCGTCGTTTCGGTGGACGGCGAGCGCGTCGCGCTCATGGCGTACACGCGCTCGGGCGCGGCGGCCGACGGGCGCGGCGGCTCCGCGATGTGGACGGATCCGTTCTTCGTGCGGGCCGGCCAGCGCAGCGTTTCGGCCGCCTTCGTGCGCCGCTCGGACGGTCCGTACGAGGATCTCATCCGCCCGCACGACTGGTCGATGGCGGGCGGGGGCTCGGGAGGCGAGGGGATCACGACGCTTCCGCATCTGCAGGGGCTGATCGTCGGTGGGCCCGATGAAGTGACCGGCATCTCGGACACGCCGAGCCGCCGGCGCATCTTCGTGTGCCGGCCCACCGCGCCGTCCGAGGAGCAGGCGTGCGCACGCCAAATCGTGCAGAGTCTCGCGACGCGCGCCTACCGCCGCCCGGCGACCGAGCTGGAGGTCGACGGGCTCCTGGACTTCTATCGCAGTGGTCACGAGACGGGTGGATTCGAGCGCGGGATCCGCGACGCCCTCGAAGCGGTCCTCTCCAGTCCCTTCTTCGTTCTGCGCCTCGAGCGCGAGCCCAACGGGGTCGACGTGGGCGAGGCGTACCGGCTCGGCGACATCGAGCTGGCTTCACGGCTCGCCTTCTTCCTCTGGGGCACCCCCCCGGACGAGGAGCTGCTTCACGTCGCACGGTCCGGGGACCTGAACGACGAGGGAGCGCTGGAGCGCCAGACCCGGCGAATGCTCGCCGATCCGCGCGCGCAAGCGCTCGGCACGCGCTTCGCCGCGCAGTGGCTCCGGCTTCAGGACCTCTACAAGGTGCGTCCGGACCCGAACTTCTACCCGAACTTCGACGAGACGCTCGCCGACGCGATGCGGACCGAGACCGAGATGTTCTTCAACCATCTCGTCCAGGAGGACCGCGACGCGCTCGAGCTCTTCGACGCGAAGTACACCTTCGTGAACGAGCGGCTGGCCAACCACTACGGCATGTCGGGTGTCGCCGGGTCGGGTTTCCGACGTGTCGAGTACTCCGACGGGGCGCGCTCGGGGCTGCTGGGCCAGGGGAGCGTGCTCGTTCTCACCTCGCTCGCGAACCGGACCTCTCCGGTTCTGCGCGGGAAGTGGGTGATGGAGGTGCTCATGGGCACCCCGCCGCCGCCGCCCCCGCCGGGCGTCCCGGACCTCGAGGAGACCGGAGGCACGCAGGAGGGCAAGCGGCTCACGACGCGTGAGCGCATGGAGATCCACCGGGCGAACCCGACGTGCAACGCGTGCCACCGCTTCATGGATCCGATCGGCCTCGCGCTCGACAACTTCGACGTGACCGGTACGTGGCGTCTGCGCGAGAACGGGATGGCGCTCGATACGCGCGGCGAGTTCTACGACGGCACGCCGATCTCGACGCCGCAGGAGGTGGCCGACGCCCTCCTGCGCCGACCGGTACCGCTCATGCGGTCGCTCACCGAGAATCTCATGGCGTACGCGCTCGCGCGGCGCGTGGAGTACTACGATCAGCCCACCATCCGCCGCATCGTGGCCGATGCCGAGGACGACGGGGGATACCGCATGCAGTCGCTCATCCTGGGCGTCGTGCAGAGCGAGGCGTTCCGCATGAAGCAGGCTGCGGACGTCGCGACCGATCAGGTCGAAGCAGGGATGTAGACCGCACGAACGAGGCCTGCAGCACCGACCGCTACAGCAGCATCCAACTCGAGGAGAATCGGGACGATGGAGTTCATCACCGGAAAGCACCTGGACCGCCGCACCTTCCTTCGCGGCATGGGCGCCTCCATGGCCCTGCCGTACCTGGACGCGATGGTCCCCGTGGGGCGGATGAGCGGCATGGTGGAGCGGGCCAACCAGGAGCGCACGCCTCTCATCGCGATCGAGGAGGTCCACGGCCTCGCCGGCTGCAACGAGTGGGGTGCGACGCAGTACCTGTACGCGCCCGAGATCATCGGCAAGGACTTCGAGATGGTGCCGAACAGCGCGCTCATCTCGCTCGAGCCGTACCAGGACGACCTGACGATCGTCAGCAACACCGACGTGCGCATGGCCGAGGCGTTCACCGCGCCCGAGATCGGTGGGGACCACTTCCGCTCCAGCGCGGTCTTCCTCACGCAGGCCCACCCCAAGCAGACACAGGGCTCGGATCTCTTCGTCGGGACCTCGCTCGACCAGATCCACGCGAAGCGCTTCGGACAGGACACCCCGCTCCCGTCCATGCAGTTCACGATCCCCAACATCGATCAAGCGGGCGGCTGCACCTACAACTACTCGTGTGCCTACACGGACTCGATCTCGTGGGCCTCGCCGAGCGAGCCGCTCCCGATGATCCGGGATCCGCGCGTGGCGTTCGACATGCTCTTCGGGGCCGGCGGGACGCCGGAGGAGCGGGCCGAGCGGCGCCGGATGCGCTCGAGCATCCTCGACTGGATCACGGGCGAGGTGGCGCAGATGAACCGGCAGCTCGGGGCCGGGGACCGGGCGCGCATGGAGCAGTATCTGGACAACGTGCGCGAGATCGAGCGGCGCATCGAGATGGTCGAGTCGCACAACAGCTCCGGTGAGGAGCGGGCCATTCCCGAGGCTCCGGCGGGTGTGCCCGACTCGTACAGCGAGCACATGCAGCTCATGTTCGACCTCCAGGTGCTCGCCATTCAGACGGACATGACGCGCGTGATCACCTTCAAGACCGGACGGGACTCCGAGAACCGGGTCTTCCCCGAATCCGGCTCGGACCGGCCCTTCCACCCCGCGTCGCACCACGGCGGGCGGGAGGAGGCGATCCTCGAATTCAACAAGATCTGCCAGTATCGCGTGAGTCAGCTCCCGTACCTCATCGAGAAGCTCAAGAACACGATGGACGGGGACATGAACCTCCTCGACAAGTCGGTCGTGATGTTCGGCTCGCCGATGGCGGACGCGAACCTGCACAACCACCGGCGCTGTCCGCTCGTCTTCCTCGGCAAAGGCAACGGCATCCTGGAGGGCAACCTCCACCTCAAGGCCGCCGACGGCACGCCGATGGCGAACGTCATGCTGACGCTGATGCAGGAGCTCGGGCACACCGACCTCGACTCGTTCGGAGACAGCACGGGCGGCTTCATGCTGCGGTCGGCGGGTCGGACGACGGCGCAGGAGGTCTATTGACGACGCTCTTCGGTGGCCTGCTGGCCGCCGTACTGATCGCCGGTGCTCCGCCGGAGGCCCCGGTGGCCGACGCGGCCCGGGAAGGCGATCTCGAGACCGTACGCGCGCTCCTTCGCGCAGGCGAGGATGTGAACGCGGCCCAGGGCGACGGGATGACCGCGCTGCACTGGGCGGCCGAGCGCGGCGACGCCGCGATGGTCGAGGTGCTCGTCTACGCGGGGGCCGAGCTCCAGTCCGCGACCCGGATCGGTGAGTACACGCCGCTCCACCTGGCGGCCCGCAACGGGCGCCTCGAGGCGACCCGAGCGCTCCTGGACGCCGGGGCCGACGTGCACGCGGTGACGGATCCCAGTGGCTCCACACCGCTCCATCTGGCGGCGGTGTCGGGGAACGGCGCGCTCGTCACGGTGCTCGTCGAGGCCGGTGCGGACCCGAACGCGCGCGAGGCCCAGTGGCAGCAGACCCCACTGATCTTCGCGGCGGCGTGGAACCGGGTCGAGGCGATCGAAGCCCTCATCGACGGCGGTGCGGACCCGAATCTGGCCGCGCAGACGATGGATCTGCAGGCGATGGGGCGCGTCGACGCGGAGGCGAATCGTCGCCAGCAGGCGGTTCTCGACGCCTTCACGAACGAGGGTGAGTGGGAGGCCTCGTCGGCGCAGGTTCAGGCGGCCGTGCGGGCCGGGCGACTGGCGTACGAGGAGGGCCCGCCCCCCGAACGACGACGACGCCGACGTGCCGCGCGGACGGAGCGCGCGCCCCGGATCACCGCCAAGGGAGGGCTGACGCCGCTGCTGCACGCGGCGCGTCAGGGGCACGTGGAGGCCATCGAGGTGCTTCTCGACCGGGACGCCGAAATCGACCGGACCGGGGGCGGGGACGGCACGAGTCCTCTCCTCATCGCGACGATCAACGGGCAATTCGACGCGGCGATGCTCCTCCTCGAACGGGGCGCCGACCCGAACATCGCGTCGTCGGTCAACGGGGCGACGCCGCTCTTCGCGGCCGTCAACTCCGAGTGGCAGCCGAGGACGCGCTACCCGCAGCCCCAGGAGCGTGCCCAGCAGAGCTTCGGGTACCTGGAGGTGATGGAGGCGCTCCTGGCGGCCGGAGCCGACCCGGACCGCCGGCTCTCGGTCCACCCGTGGTACATGGAGTACAACGGGTGCGGGAACCGGAACTGCGGACTCATCGACACGCAGGGCGCTACCGCCTTCCTGCGGGCCGCGTACGCGACCGACGTGGACGCGATGCACCTGCTGAAGGACTGGGGCGCCGACCCGTTCATCGCCACGAAAGCTCCGGAGCGCCGGAATCGGCCGTCCCCGGAGGAGATCGAGCGGGAATCGCAGCTCGAGCTGCTGGCGGATGCGGACTCCTTCGCGGTCGCGGCGGATTCGACTCGGACGTCGACGGTGATGGCGATCTGGACCGCTCTGCCCGACTCCGTGAAGGCCGACCTTCCCGAGGACGACGTCCGCTCCGCTCCGGCCGACTACCGCGCCGCGATCCACGAGCACGCGGTCCGACAGGACTCGGTCGAGGCCGAGAAGCCCGATCCCTCCGGCCTGCCCCCCGTGCCGACCGGCGGACCGGCGGTCTACGCGCTGCATGCGGCGTCCGGCGTCGGGTACGGAGAGGGCTTTGCCGGCAACGCGCACCGACACGTCGAGGACGGCTGGCTCCCTGCGGTGCGGTTCCTCGTGGAGGAGGTCGGGATGGACGTGAACCTCCGCGATCACAACGGCTACACGGCGATGCACCACGCAGCCGCGCGCGGGGACAACGAGATGATCCTGTACCTCGTGGAGCAGGGCGGGGACGTCACCGTGGTGAGCCGGGAGGGCCAGACCACGGCCGACATGGCGAACGGGCCGGTCTCGCGCGTCTCTCCGATCCCCGAGACGGTGGCCTTGCTCGAGAGCCTTGGATCGGAGAACAGCAACAACTGCCTGACTTGCCAATAGGCGCATGAAACGCACGACCCCGCTCCTCCCCCGGGTACTCCGGCTGGGTGCGGGCGGGGCTGTCTGCGTTCTCCTCTGGGGCTGCCGCGTCGGCACCGACCTCCCGGTCGCGGAGCCCGACGAGCTCGAGGCGGCCGAGGCGGCCGCGATCGCACGCACGCTCATCCTCGTCACGGTCGAGAACACGGTGTTCTCGGAGGGTCAGACCTTCTTCACGCATGCGCACGGCCCGGGCGGGGCCCATACTCACCCCGTAGGCGGCCCCTACGTGCACGACTCCTACGTCCAGCCCGGCCCGCTGCCCAGCTCGCACAACCTCTTCACCATCGACCTCTCGGAGGAGGTGCCGTGCGGGGCGGGGGGTGCGACGCTGCTCGAGGCGGCGGCGGAGGGAGAGGGGAACCCGCTCACCCAGCTCGGCTTCGTCGACTACGAGCTCGGCCACGACCTGCTCGACTGTACCGTGGCCGTGGCCGAGTCCGGAGAGGAGATCATCCTCTCGGCGCCACCCTACGTGACCGGCGAGGCGAGTGTGCGCTACGACGGCGCGACGCTCGGTGAGATCTCGGGGTTCCTGACCGGAGGCGTCCGGTGGGACGGCGAGGCGAAGGCGGGCGAGTGCAATCTGCGGCTGGACTTCGCGGCCACCGGTCCCACCGTCTCGGAGATCGCGGAGATTCCCGTGAGCGGCACGTTCTGCGACTTCGAGATCGACACGGCCTTCTCGCGCTGACGAGCGACCGGGAGAGCCGCTGCGCGGATCCCGGGCTCGCGAGCGGGTAGCAAAGCCCATGGATATCCTATGGATCCTGCTTCCCAGCCCCTTCGTGGGCTACCTCGTCGTCGATGGCGTCCGTCGGATCTTCTCCGATGACGATCGGCTGATCCGCACGCTCTTCGCCGCCCAGCCGGTGACCATGCTCGCAGGGTTCGTCGCCCTCGGCTCGGTCGTGCTGTGGGCCGCTACCGAGGTCGTACGCGGCTTCTTCTGAGTCTCAGGCGATCGTGATCCGGCGCCGGTCCAGGTTGCGTCGCTCGCCCACGCGCCGGTCCGATCCGGCTCGCCGTGGCGAGTCCGAGCGACGAGCGCTCACGCGCCGGTCTTCGTCGACCGGGCGGATTGCCGTGCGGCGTGGGCCGACGCGTCGAGAGGTCGTTCGTCGCTCCGCTCCCGATCTGCGCTCGGCACCACTCCGCCTGACGGTTGCGCGCTCCAGCATCGTTCGGTCCCCCGGCCCCGATGGACTCCTGTGACTCGCTCTGCTCCGTCCAAGATGGGACGCGGCTCCGTCACCCGCCAAGGGGTGCCGGTCCATCGGGGCGCTGGACGCGTTCTCGCAGCGCGCGGGCGTCGTCCGGCGAGCCCAGGAAGATGAGCGTCTCTCCGGCGCGGATGCGGTCGGTCCGACTCGGGTTGTACGTCCAGTCCCCGTCCGGGAAACGGACGGCCATGAGCAGCACGCCCGGGATATCGTCGAGCCCGATGTCGCGGATCGCGCCGCCGACGAGGGGGGAGTCCGGCGGGATGACCGCCTCTTCGATGCGCAGGTTGCGGTCTTCGTCCCTGAGCATGGTGTCGAGGAACGTCACGACCGTGGGGCGGATCAGCTCCGAGGCCATACGAAGGCCGCCGATATGCTGGGGGGACACCACGGAGTTGGCGCCCACCTTCCGGACCTTGTGCTCCTGATCCACGTCCTGGAGCTTCGAGACGACCCGGGTGCGGGGGTTGAGTTGACGCGCGGTCAGCGTGATCACGACGTTTTCGTTGTCCGACTCGCTGCAGGCGATGACGCCGCCCGCCCGCTCGATCCCCGCGGCCCGCAGAACCTCGTCGTCCGTGGGGTCGCCGACGATGACGAGCACGTCGGGCAGCTCGGACGAGAGCTCGTCGGCCGCACTCGCGTCCGAGACGACGAGAACGACGGGTCGCTGGACGGCGGCGAGCTCCGCGGCGGCATAGAAGGCCGAGCGGCCCGATCCGCACACGAGAAAGTGGCCGGACATGGCGGCCAGGTCACGCTCCATGCGCCTTCTCCGAAACACGTGCCCGAGTTGGCCTTCCAGCAGGAAAGCGGTTCCCGTCGACACGAAGTAGAGGGTCGATCCCATCCCGATCAGGATGAGCACGGCGACGAAGATGTACGCGCCGTCGGTGTCGATCGAGATCTCTTCGCCGTAGCCGACCGTGGTGAGAGTGATCGCCGTCATGAAGAACGCCCGGATGAGGCCCGCGTCCGGGTCGATCACCAAGAAGCCCACGATCCCGACGATCGTCACGAAGATGATCAGCCCCGCCGCACTCAGGAGCCGGTTGCGCAGCTCCATGAGGTCGCGCTCCCACTGCTTCGCCGAGGGCTCGTAGTAGGGCATGACGGACCGGTGCGAGGTGCGGAACGAGCGCGCGGCTGCGACGCGGCGAACATGGCCAGAAGCGGGGACGGGACGCAACCTCGCAAGGCCTTGCAGGGTGGGATCTTCGACGGGCATTATCCGCTCCATGGCGCACATCCCGTACGTACCGGAGCGCGAGGCGTCGGGGCTGCTCGCCCGGCTCTACGACCGATTCCGTGATCCGCGGGGCCATGTCGACAACATCCTGCGTATCCACTCGCTGAACCCGGCCTCGCTGCGGGACCACGCCCGCATGTACGCCCATCTGATGCGGGGGCCGTCACCGCTCACCCAGGTCGAGCGCGAGATGATCGCCGTCGTGGTGTCGGCGGAGAACGACTGCTTCTACTGAATCAACCATCACGGGGCGGGTCTCCGTATGCTGACCGGATCCGCGGAGCTCCCACGGACGCTGGCCACGGACTGGCGGTCCGCGGAGCTCGAGCCCAAGCAGCGCGCGATGCTCGACTACGCGGTCCGCCTCACGCGCGAGCCGGCAGCCGTCGGCTCCGACCACGTCGAGATGCTGCGCTCGGTGGACTTCGACGACACGGCGATCCTCGACGTCTGTCAGGTGACGGCCTACTACAACTACGTGAACCGGCTGGCGGACGGGCTCGGTGTCGAGCTGGAGGACTTCTGGTCCGACGAGGAGCTCGTCCTCGACCTCGAGACGTTTCGCGCGGCTGGGGAACGGCGCTCGACGCGCAGGGGCGAGCCCGCATGACCCGCGTGGTCGTGGACGGCCGCTCGCTCGATCTGAGCGACGTGGAGGCCGTCGCTTACGACACTTCGGCCGCGATCGAGCTCGACGACGACGCGCGGGTCCGCATGCAACGATCGCGATCGGTGGTCGAGGCGCGCGTCGCGGGCGGTGAGCGGGTGTACGGCGTGACGACCGGGTTCGGGCGGCTCGCCGACGTGTCGATCGATCCGGAAGAGCGGGAGCCCCTGCAGCAGAACCTCGTGCGCTCCCACGCTTCCGGGGTCGGAAGCCCGCTCGACCGGCCCGCGGTGCGTACTCTCATGCTCCTGCGCGCCAACGCGTTGGCCCGCGGCGTCTCAGGTTGTCGCCCAATCCTGGTCGAGCGGCTCCTCCAGCTTCTCGAGGCCCGGATCCACCCCTCGGTCCCGGAATTCGGATCGGTGGGCGCGAGCGGCGACCTCGCCCCCCTCGCGCACGTGGCGCTGGCGCTGCTCGGCGAGGGCACCGCGGAGCACGACGGCGTTCTCGGACCTGTGGCCGAGCACCTCGGTCGAGCCGGAATCGAACCCGTGACGCTGAAGGCGAAGGAGGGACTCGCCCTCATCAACGGGACCCAAGCCACGACCGGACTCGGGATTCTCGCGCTCCGGTCCGTCGAGCGGGCGCTGGCCGCCGCCGATGCAGCCGCAGCGATGTCGCTGGAGGCGCTTCTGGGCACACCGGAGGCGTACCGGGCCGAGGTTCACGACGCGCGTCCCCACGCGGGTCAGGTGCGCTCCGCGGCGCGCCTGCGCGCCCTCCTCGAGGGCTCCGAGATCCGCGAGTCGCACCGAGACGGTGACCCCCGGGTCCAGGACGCCTACGCGCTGCGCTGTGTCCCGCAGGTCCACGGTGCAGCCCGCCACGCCCTCGGCTACGTGCGGGGCATCCTGCGGACGGAAGCGAACAGCGCCACGGACAATCCGCTCGTCTTTCCCGACGCCGACGCGATCGTGAGCGGTGGCAACTTCCACGCACAGATCGTGGCCCAGGCGCTCGACCTGCTCGCGATCGCGGCGGTGGACGTGGCCGCCCTTTCGGAGCGCCGGGTCGAGCGCCTCCTCAACCCGGATCTCTCGATGGGCCTGCCGGCCTTCCTCGCCGCGCACCCCGGACTGGAGAGCGGCCTCATGATCGCGCAGGTGACCGCCGTTGATCTGCTCGCCGAGATGCGTGTCCTGGCGCACCCCGCCTCGGTCGACTCCGTGCCGACGAGCGCCAATCAGGAAGACCACGTCTCGATGGGGCTCACGGCCGCCCGCAAGACGCGCCGAATCGCGGCGTGTCTCGAACACGTCGTCGCCATCGAGCTCATGTGCGCGGCCGAGGGGCTCGAGCACCGGCGCCCGCTTCGTTCCGGCCGTGGCGTCGAGATGGCGTGGGAGCGGGTGCGCGAACGGGTCGCGAGGCTGGACGGTGACCGTCCCCTCGGGGCGGACGTCGAGGCGCTGGCGGAGGCGATCCGATCCGGTGCGTTCGGTGACGACGCCGAGGAGGCGCGATGACGGACGCCGCGAGGTCGGTGCGGGCTCCCCGGGGCACCGAACGGAGCTGCAAGGGGTGGGCGCAGGAGGCCGCGCTCCGCTTGCTCATGAACAACCTCGACCCGGAGGTGGCAGAGCACCCGGACCGTCTGGTCGTCTACGGTGGCACGGGCCGCGCGGCCCGGAGCTGGAAGGCCTTCGACGCGATCGTTCGCACGCTGCGCGAGCTCGAGAACGACGAGACGCTGCTCGTGCAGTCGGGCAAGCCGGTCGGCGTCCTCCGCACACACGAGCACGCACCGCGTGTCCTGATCGCGAACTCGAACCTCGTGGGGCGGTGGGCGACCTGGGAGCACTTCCACGAGCTCGAGCGCCGTGGGCTCATGATGTACGGGCAGATGACCGCGGGCTCGTGGATCTACATCGGCACCCAGGGGATCCTGCAGGGCACGTACGAGACGTTCGGGGCCATGGCGCGCCGACACTTCGGGGGCACCCTCGCGGGCCGGTGGATCCTGACAGGTGGGATGGGGGGAATGGGCGGTGCTCAACCGCTCGCGGCGACGATGAACGGCGGGGTGCTGCTCTGCGTCGAGGTCGACCCCACGCGCATTCGACGACGCCTCGATACGGGGTACTGTGACCGGATGACGGGGGACCTCGAGGAGGCGCTCGGGTGGGTGGAGGAGGCGACGAACGCGTCCCGCCCGCTCTCGATCGGGCTCGTAGGCAACTGCGCCGAGGTGCTTCCCGAGCTGGCGCGTCGTGGGACGGTGCCGGACATCGTGACCGACCAGACCTCGGCGCACGATCCGCTCCACGGTTACGTCCCCGCCGGGCTGTCGCTCGATGACGCGGCAGCCCTCCGGGCGGACGATCCCGAGGGGTACGTGGAGCGCTCCATGGCGTCGATCCGGACGCACTGCGAGGCGATCGTCGCCCTGCAGCACGCCGGTGCGGTGGCCGTCGACTATGGGAACAACCTGCGTGGGTACGCCCGTGACGCGGGCTTCGAGGGCGCGTTCGACTACCCCGGCTTCGTCCCGGCCTACATCCGCGATCTCTTCTGTGAAGGGAAAGGACCCTTCCGGTGGGCTGCGCTCTCCGGGGACCCGGTCGACATCGAGCGGACCGACCGGCTCGTCCTGGAGATGTTCCCCAACGACGAGCACCTCTGCCGCTGGATCCGGATGGCGGCCGAGCGTGTCGCCTTCCAGGGCCTGCCCGCGCGCATCTGCTGGCTCGGGCAGGGTGCCCGGGCCCGTTTCGGTCTCGCGCTCAACGCCCTGGTCGCGGCCGGTGAGATCACAGCGCCGATCGTGATCGGTCGGGACCACCTGGATACGGGGTCCGTGGCTTCACCGAACCGGGAGACCGAGGCGATGAAGGACGGAACGGACGCCGTTGCGGACTGGCCCATCCTCAACGCGCTGCTCGCCACGGCGTCGGGGGCGTCCTGGGTCTCCTTCCACCACGGGGGTGGCGTCGGGATCGGGAACTCCCTGCATGCGGGGCAGGTGATCGTGGCCGACGGGAGCGAGGACGCCGCCCTGCGGCTGGAGCGTGTGCTGACCAACGACCCCGCCCTCGGGGTGCTCCGGCACGCCGACGCAGGATACGTACGGGCCCGGGAGACTGCGGAGCGGGAGGGGCTGCCGATCCCGATGCGCGAGTAGCGTCCCGAAGCCCTGCTCAGCGCTCCAGGTCGAGATCGAGCTGCGAGGAGCGGGAGCCGAGCGCGCCGGCGATCCCGGACCACACGCCCCGGATCTCCTCCTCCTCGACGTGGCGCCCGTCCCGTACGACCGGCGTACCCCCGACGACGACGTGCCGAACCGGCGACTCGTCCCCGGAGAAGATCCAGGAGTCGAGCACGTCGTCCTCCTCGCGGCCGACGAGGTCGGGGTGCTCCCCGTCGAGCACGATCAGGTCGGCCCGGTAGCCGACCGCGAGACGCCCGATCCGTCGGCCGCTCGCACGGGCGCCGCCGGACCACGCACCCTCGAGGAGGGCCCGGCCCGTCGACCGTGCGGTCGGCCCGGCGGCGACGTTGCGTGTTCCGGTGCTCAGCCGCTGCGCGTACTCGAGGGTACGCAGCTCGCCGACCGGACTCCGACCCGTGTGCGCGTCCGTACCGACGGCCCAGCGTCCGCCTGCGCGCGCGAACTCGGCGAAGGGGAAGATCCCGTCGCCCAGGTTGGCCTCGGTCGTGGGGCACAGGCCGACGACGGCGCCCGACTTCGCGACGCCGTCGATCTCCGCTCCGTCCACGTGGGTCGCGTGGACGAGGCACCAGTGCTCGTCGACAGGCGCGCGATCCAGAAGCCAGCGGACCGGACGCGCCCCCGACCACGCCTCGCACGCCCGCACCTCTCGGGCCTGCTCGGCCACGTGGATGTGGATCGGAATCTCGGGATCCATGCCCCGCACCGCCTCCACGGCCACGGCCAGATCCCCGGGCGGCACCGCGCGGAGCGAGTGCAGGGCGAGGCCGACCCGCACCGTGGCCGGCGAGGCGCCCGCCCCGAGCACGGCAACGTCGCCGATGAGATCCTCGACCGAAGCGGTGAAGCGCCGCTGAGCCGGAAGGGGCGGCTCACCCCCGAAGTCCGACGCCCGATAGACAGTGGGCAGGATCGTGACGCCCATTCCCGTCCGCTCGGCGGCGGCCAGGATCCGCTGCGCCATTTCCACGGGATCGGCGTACGGATGGCCGCTCGGATCGTTGCGCAGGTAGTGGAACTCCACGACGGAGGTGAAGCCGTGGCGCAGGAGCTCGGCGTAGAGCCGGGTGGCGATGGCCTCGACTACGTCCGGGTCGAGCCGCTCCAGGAAGGCGTACATGCGCTCCCGCCAGCTCCAGAACGAGTCGCCGTCCGGGGAGCCCCGCTCGGTGAGGCCCGCGAGGGCCCGTTGGGAGGCGTGCGAGTGCGCATCGGGAACGCCGGGAACGACGATCCCCGGTACGTGCGAGGCGCCTCGCGGCTTCGCCTCGGACTCGACGGCGGTGATCCACCCTCCGGCGTCGATCGACATGCGCACGTCGCGCGCCCAGCCGCCCGGGAGCAGGACGGTATCGAGAAAGAGGTCCGCCATGGGGGCGGAGTGTAGATTCCGCGCGGAGGCGTCGTCAACGCGAGGAGAGGCTCGTTGGGCGATATCGATCTGGTGGTGCGCGGGGGATACATCGCGACGATCGACGGGCCTCCGGAGAGCCCGCTCGGCACGATCGAAGACGGACTCGTGGCCGTCGAGGGCGGGCGGATCGCGTGGGTCGGCCCCGCGTCGGAGGCGCCGCCGGAAGTGTCCGACCCGGGGGTCGAGACGTTCGACCTGCAGGGCGGGTGGGTGACGCCGGGGCTCATCGACGCGCACACCCACCTCGTCTTCGGCGGCGACCGGGTCGACGAGTTCGAGCAGCGGCTCTCGGGCGCGAGCTACGAGGAGATCGCGCGGGCGGGGGGCGGCATCCTCTCCACCGTCCGGGCTACGCGGGCGGCCGAGGACGAAACCCTCCTCACGGCCGCCGAGGGACGCCTGCGGACGCTCGCGGCCCACGGCTGCACGTCGGTCGAGATCAAGTCCGGATACGGGCTGAGCGTGGAGGACGAGCTCCGTCTTCTGCGCCTCGCCGGCGAGCTCGAGGGCCGGGTC
>JANQME010000198.1 GCA_028280205.1 Longimicrobiales bacterium | reverse complement strand
CCGCGTGGCTCCGTCCACCTCCGCAGCATTGGACAAGCCGACCCGCGCATCCCTACTCTACGGCGGTCCGCACCTTGCCCGACTCCCGACCCCGGGAAGGACCATGGAGCGACCCGCCGCCCGCCCCACCGGGCTCGCCCCGGCAGCCGCATCCTCCCTCGCGACTCGGCTGCTCGCCGCCGCGACACTCTGCACCGCTCCCGCGGCGACCTCGGCTCAGGATACCTTCGCATACCCGTCCGCGGAGGAGTACGCCGAGGCGATGGAGCAGGCCGAGCGTGCCCCGCTCTTTCTCTCGCACGAGCCGATCCGCATGACGCTCAGGACGGACATCGACTGGATCCGTGACGAGCGCAACGACTCCGTCGAAGTGGAGGGCACGCTCACCTTCGTCGACTCGAACGGCTCGACCCTGACCCGGCCCGTCGACACCCGAGCGCGCGGCAACTTCCGCCGCGCCAAGAAGAACTGCCGCTTCCCGCCCCTGCGTCTCGACTTCAAGACGAATCAGATGGAGGGAACGCTCTTCGAGGGTCAGGACAAGCTGAAGCTCGTCACTCCGTGCCACGACGAGCGCGACGACTACCAGCGCTACGTCCTGAACGAGTACCTCGCGTATCGCGTCTTGAATACCGTCTCGCCGCACTCCTTCCGCGTCCGGTTGGTCGAGATCACCTACGAAGACACGTCCGGGGCGTACGACACGCGGACGAAGATCGGCTTCCTGATCGAGGACGAGGACGAGATGGCCGCCCGCTCGCGCGGGACGGTCGAGGACGTCGAGCAGTTCCACCCGGCTCGCGCCTGGGGCCCGTACTCCGTGCAGGTGGCGCTCTTCAACTACATGATCGGCAACACCGACTGGTCGCCGGTCTACTTCCACAACATCGAGCTGGTGCGCACGGAGGAGGGTCGATACCTCACCGTGCCGTACGACTTCGACTCTTCGGGAACGGTGAACGCGCGCTATGCGTCGGTGGACCCGTCGCTGCACGATCAGATTCGCCGCGTGACCCAGCGGTTGTTCCGGGGCTTCTGCCGCGACGAGCTCGTCCACGCATCCGCCGTGGCGCCGTTCCGTGAGAGGCGCATCGAGATCGAGAGGCTCTACACCGACTTCCAGGCGTACGGTTTCGGGGCGTGGACCACCGACCACGCGGAGAGGTCGCTCGAGTTCTTCGAGGACTTCTGGGACGTGGTCGATGACTCGGAAGCGTTCGGGCGCCGGATCGTGCAGGACTGCCGTCCGTGGTAGGGCGTGCACGCCGGCTCAACGAGCAGAGGCGCGTCGAACAGGGACTCGCCGAGATGGTCGGGCTCGTGCGCGGCGTGATCGCGGACGGCAAGGTCTCGGCCGAGGAGGCACACCGGCTGTCGGAGTGGTCCCGCGAGAACCCGGAAGTCGCGACGCGCTATCCGGCCAACCTCCTCTCCCGTCGGCTCGAGCGCATCTTCCTGGACGGTCGGGTGGACGGTCGCGAGCGCAAGCGTCTCGCTTCGCTCCTGACCCAGCTCGCCGAGAACCCGAGCGGATTCGGTGGAGGCTACCCGCTGGCGACCGACCTCCCCGTGACCCGACCGGAGCCGGACGTCGTCTTCGAAGGCCAGACGTTCGTCTTCGGCGGAGAGATGGCGTACGGGCCCCTGCACGCCTGTGAGCGCGAGGTGCTCGACCGCGGGGGCATTGCCGAGCAGTCCGTGAACCGACGGACCGACTACGTGGTGATCGGGTCTCTGGCCGCCGGCGACTGGGCCCAGACGTCCTTCGGAGGGCTCGTGGACCAGGTCGTCCGGTACCGGACACGGGGCGTGCCGATCGCCGTGGTGACCGAACGGCACTGGGTCGACGCTCTGACCTGAGCGGTCCCGGCCCCGGGCCTCAGCGGATCCGGATCCCCGCGAGCCGGGCGACTGCTCCGAGCGTGGTCTGCGCGGCGTTGAAGCCGAGCATGTAGTCGGCGTCCGAGAAGGTCTCGTACAGGTCCGTCGTCTGGTGCCAGTGCGGGTTCGCCCGGTTCCCGGTCTCGTACAACCGACGGTTCTCGCGCAGGCTGACCGCGGCGACCAGGTCCATGAACGGGGTCGAATCCGTGTTGCTCATCGCGTTGGAGAGCACCGCCGGGTAGTCGGTGGCGTGCATCCGGTTCGCGTTGATCAGGGCGAGCCCGAGCAAAGCCGACTCCTCGGCCATCACGGAGTTGAGCTGGAACTCGACGTCCACGTCCGCGTCGAGCGCCTGTGCGTGGGTCACGGGATTGCCGTGATCCCACATCATCATGTCGTGCTGGATCATCCCCAGCCACCGAGGCTCGGGATAGCGTCCCGATCCCGCAGGCTCTTCGATCCCCTGCAGCTCGGCGCGCTGCTCGACGTAGGCGCGGGCGCCGTTGAGCCCGGTCTCCTCGTTGTTCCAGAGGGCGAAGCGGATCGAGACGTCGGAGAGGACGTCGGCGGCGGCGAGCACACGCGCGATCTCCAGGACGAGCGCCGTTCCCGAGCCGTCGTCGTTCGCCGCCTCACCCCCGCCCCGTCCGTCCATGTGGGCGGACAGGATGTACATCTCGCCCGGCCGTGTGGCGCCCACCTTCGTCGCGAAGACCTGCTCGCGCGGCTCCCGCGGATCGGAGATCCGTCGCGCGAACATGTAGTGGACCCGCTCGGTCTCGTACCCCCAGCTACGCAGCCGCTCCTCGATCCAGTCGTTCGCCGCCTCGTTGCGCGGGGTCCCCTGCTCGCGGTCGCCGAAGCGGGTGAGGCCGTAGACGAGCTCCTTGTACGAATCGAAGTCGAGTCGCCGGACGATGCGCTGGTGCATGCTGTCGGCCGCCGTCATCGGGACGCCTCCGAGGACGTTGCGCAGGTTGCGCCGGAGCACGGGCGGGTCGCTCACGCGGCGCTCCCCCTCGCCCGTCGGCTGAGCGTGCACCGCTTCGGGCGCGGCCACGCCGGGTACGAGCGTCGTGGGACCGAGCAGCGCGGCCAGTAGAAAGACGGACGGACGCGACGCTCGGTCGGGGCGCGGCCCGGTGGCGGAGGGGCGGGCGATCGATCGGCGCATGACTCACGGGTTCGAGGCGGGAAGGATGGGGCCAACATCCCGGGCGCCGCTCCGGCGGGCAAGCGGTCCGTCCCCTACGGCTCGGAGGCCGATCGACCTCGTGGGCCCTCGGGCCCCCGACGGCTCAGAAGCGGACGGACGTCTCCAGCGAGATCGCCTGATAGACGTAGTACAGGTCCAAGGCGAGGGGGCCGATGTCCAACCAGCCCAGGATCCCCGCGAAGGGGAGCACCGGGACGTCCTCGGCCACCGCCATCAGCCGTTCGTCGTATCCGGTGATCAACCCCGCCCGGTACCCGACGCCGAAACGGGCCACGCCGAGGCGACCGTCCGCCCAGTTGCGCTCCACCCCGGCGATGAACGAACGCAGGTCGTACGAGTTGATGAACGTGGCGCCGAACCACCCACCCGCGACGAAGCCGAAGCCCTGCGTCGAGTCGACTTCGGGGAACTGCGCCTCGAAGGGGTGCAGCGCCCACAGGCCGAAGATGATCCGGGCTCGCCTGCTTCGCGTGCCGGCGAGGACCGACCACGTCGATCGCTCGGAGCCGATGGCCTCACCCTCGGCGTCCCGATCGGCGACCGAGTCGACGGGAGGCTCGTTGAAGGAGCCGCCGGGCGGCGCTTGCGCGGCCGCGGAATCGGGCGAGGCGAGCCCCGCACAAAGTGCGAGACCCGCCGCGCACAACCGAACGCGTGCCCGGTCGGTCAGTACACCGGTTCCAGGCGGACGATGGGGCTCGGATCACCCGAGCGTGTCTCGATCGCCACGTAGATGAACCCGTCCGGCCCCTGTCGAACGTCGCGGATCCGCCCCATGCGCTGGACGAGCGTCTCCTCGTCCGTCACCAACGCACCGTCGAGCGAAAAGCGGGAGACCTGCTCACCCGCGAGACCGCCGGCCAGGACGCTGCCACGCCAGGCCGGGAACCGGTCGCCGTCGTAGACGGCCAGACCCGAGACTCCGATCGAGGGAACCCACACGTACTCCGGGTTCACCATGCCTTCGCGCATCGTGGCGCCGTGGATCGCGAGACCCTCCCCGTAGTTCACGCCGTAGCCGACGACCGGCCACCCGTAGTTGCCGCCACGCTCGACGAGGTTGAGCTCGTCTCCACCTTGTGGCCCGTGCTCGGTCGACCACAGGCGTCCGGTCGCAGGATCGAGGGCGAGTCCCTGCGTGTTCCGGTGCCCGTAGCTCCAGATGCTCGGCTCCGCGCCCGGCGTGTTCACGAACGGGTTGTCCTCGGGGACGGTCCCGTCCTCGCGCAGGCGATTGATCGTCCCGTGGTGGTTCGACAGATCCTGGGCCGCGTGCGCCTCGAGGTCGCCCGTCGGGGGTCGCTGACGATCGCCGACGCTGAAGT
>JANQME010000162.1 GCA_028280205.1 Longimicrobiales bacterium | reverse complement strand
TGCGGTGGGCGGCGACGATCGTCCCGGACCGCATGGCGGCGAGAGTGCACGGCAGATCGTCGTCGTACCAGATCGGGCGGGCCTCGGCGATGCGCGCCGGACGTCCGTCGGCGTACCAGGCGACGCCGTATCCGTCGGCGTTCACGGACCCGGAGAGCAGCTCGCGCGGGCTCCAACTCTGTTGGTAGAGCGAGTGTTCGCCGCCGAACACGAGGCGGTCGGCGCGCATCGGCTCGCCGGTGTAGGCGATCAGGCGGCACATCAGCTCGGCGCACCCTCGACGCCGAAGCGCGCCAGGAGGGAGTGGTTGGCCTCCTCCTCGGCGTTTCCGCCGCTGAGAACGAGGACAACCGGACGATCGGGCCGCACCGGGATCCGTCCGGTACCCAACCCCGCAAGCGCGGCGGCGCCCGAGGCTTCGAGCGGTTCGTCGGTGTCGCGGAGGAGCGCGGCGAGCGCACAGACGATCTCGCCGTCCGTGACCGTCACCACGCCCTGGGCGACTTCGGCGAGGATCGCGTGGTTGAGCGCGCCGGCCATGGGCGGTGCGAGTCCGTCCGCTATGGTGTCGACGGCATCGAGGTGCACGGCTCGTCCGACCTCGAGGCTCGCGTGCATCGCGGCCGCCCCCTCCGGCTCCACGCCCCACACGTGCGCGTCCGAGCCTGTCGCCGCGACGGCGGCACAGATGCCCGACGCCAGTCCACCTCCACCCACCGGCACGACGATGGTCCCCACGTCGGGTGCCTCCTCGAGGACCTCGAGGCCGCACGAGGCGTGACCGGCGACCACGGCCGGATCGTCGAACGGGTGCAGGAAGGTGAGCTCCCGCTCGTCGCACAGCGCGCGGACCCGGACGAAGGCGTCCGCCGCGTCACCGTGCAGGACGACCTCGGCGCCGTACTCGCGGGTTCGACGCACCTTCAGCGGCGACGCATGCTCGGGCATGACGACCACGCTCCGGATCCCGGCCGCCGCCGCCGCCCACGCGACCGCTTGTGCGTGGTTGCCGGCCGAGATCGTTGCCACGCCCCGGGCGCGCGCTTCCTCGGACAGCGTCGTGAGGCGGTTCAGGGCGCCGCGGGCCTTGAACGCGCCCGTCGTCTGTCGATTCTCGCACTTGAGGAGGACGTCGAAGCCGAAGCGCTCGGAGAGCGGTGTCGAACGGACGAGCGGCGTCCGAACGAGGAGAGACCGGATGCGGGAGCGGGCGGCGTCGAGCTCGCCCGACGCGAGGTCGCGGAGGGGCATGCCCCATCATGCGGCCGTGGGACGGAGCCAGCCAGCCAGTCGCCGCCCGGCGTTGTTCGCGTCGGTAGGAACGAACGAGCACCTCGTTGCATCGTTTCCTCCAAACCCCCGCGCACCGTAGCTTCTCGCCGGACCTCTTCGGGTTTGTCGACTATGCTGCTACCGAAGCCTCGCCTCGCGCTTCGTGCGCCGTTCCTCGCCTCGGCCACCCTTGCGTTCGCCCTCCTTCTGCCGAGAGCGGCCGATGCCCAGGATGGGACACTTTCGGGAGTCGTCACGAACGAGTCCGGACAGCCCGTCGGGACGGCCGACGTGGCGATCCGGGGCGGAGCCGGACCGTTCCGGTCCGTCACGAATGCACAGGGGCGCTTCAGCATCTTGCTGCCGCCCGGCACGTACGACCTCGTCCTGACACTCATCGGACATCAGACGACGGCGTACGACAACGTCTCCGTCCAGGCGGGCGCGATCACCACGGTCGAGATCACGATGCCGACGCAAGCGACCGCCCTCACGGGCCTCGCGGTCACCGTGGGCCGGACCCAGCAGGCCGAGCGGACGATCGACCAGCCGGCCACGACCGACGTCATCACGAGCCTGGAGATATCCGAGCGGGCCACGTTCAACTCGGCGGACTACCTCCGCGAGGCGCCGGGCGTGGACGTCATCACGACCGGACTTCAGAACTCCAACATCGTGGTGCGCGGCTTCAACAACATCTTCTCGGGCTCGCTGCACATGCTGTCCGACTACCGGCTCGCCGGCGTTCCGTCGCTGCGCGTCAACCTGATGCACTTCATCCCGACGATCGACGAGGACCTCGATCGCATGGAGGTCGTGCTCGGACCGGGCTCGGCGCTGTACGGACCGAACACGGCGAACGGCGTCGTGCACCTCATCACCAAGTCACCGCTCGACGACCAGGGTACGTCGGTGATCGTCGGCGGCGGGACCCAGCAGTGGCAGTCGCCGTCGGCCTTCCAGGGGGCGTTCCGGTCGGCTTTCCTCCTCCACGAGAACGTCGGCGTAAAGGTCTCCGGTCAGTACCTGAGCGGTGAGGAGTGGATCTTCGACGATCCGGCCGAGGAAGCCGCACGGGACTTCGCCGATGAGAACCCGGGGCTATGTCGGGCCGACCGGCTGGCGCGCGGGCTCACCGTCGACCAGGCTGTGGAGGCGTGCGGCCGGATCGGAGACCGCGACTTCGACATCGAGCGATGGAGCGTCGAGGGTCGGGTGGACTGGCGCTATGCGGACGACGGTCTGTTCGTCGCCACGTATGGGCGCAACACCTCGTCCGGGATCGAGCTGACCGGCCTCGGTGCCGGCCAGGTGGGCGAGTGGGTGTACGACTTCTTCCAGGCGCGGGCCGGCAAGGGTCGCTTCTTCGCTCAGGCCTACTACAACCGCAGCAACTCGGGCGACTCCTTTCTGCTGCGTGACGGCGTGAACCTCGTGGACGAGTCCGCGCTCTTCGTGGGTCAGCTCCAGCACGGCTTCGCGGTGTCCGACGGACGGCAGGACTTCACGTACGGGGTCGACTTCTTCGCGACCACCCCCGCTTCCGCCGGTCGGATCTACGGATCGTACGAGGCCGCCGACGAGATGGTGGAGTGGGGCGCGTACCTGCAGTCGAAGACCGCGCTCACTCCGCAGTTCGACCTGATTGTGGCCGGCCGCCTCGATGCGCACTCGATCCTGCCCGACGACGTCTTCTCGCCCCGCGCCGCGCTCGTGTACAAGCCCGACGACAACACCGGCGTGCGGCTCACGTACAACTCGGCCTTCTCGACGCCGACGGCGCTCAATTTCTTCCTCGACATCTCGGGTGGCTTCGCGCCCGACCCGCTCGGAGGTCTGGGCTTCACCTCGCGAGCGTACGGGTCTGGCACGGACGGGTTCCCGCTCACCGGACCGGACGGGACGTACCAGTGGATGCGGTCTCCG
>JANQME010000094.1 GCA_028280205.1 Longimicrobiales bacterium | reverse complement strand
GGGCGGGGGCCACCTGCCCGTCCGAGTCCTGCAGAAGATAGCTGAGCGCGCCGTGCAGGACACCCGGACTCCCGGCGGCCAGCGATGCGGAGTGGCGGCCCGATTCGATCCCCTCACCGCCGGCCTCGACCCCCACGAGCGCGACCTCCTCGTCGGGCACGAAGGCGTGGAAGATCCCCATGGCGTTCGAGCCGCCGCCGACGCAGGCGACGACGGCCGCGGGCAGCCGGCCCTCGCACTCGAGGATCTGCGCACGCGCTTCGTGCCCGATCACGGCCTGGAAGTCCCGAACCATGCGGGGGAAGGGGTCGGGGCCCACCACGGAGCCGATGATGTAGTGGGTGTCGCCCACGTTCGTGACCCAGTCCCGGATCGCCTCGTTCGTCGCGTCCTTGAGGGTCCGCGTGCCCGAATCGACCGACCGCACCTCCGCGCCGAGGAGCTCCATGCGGTACACGTTGAGCGCCTGACGCTCGACGTCCTCTTCGCCCATGTAGACGACGCAGTCGAGGTCGAAGAGCGCGCAGGCGGTGGCCGTGGCGACCCCGTGCTGGCCCGCGCCCGTCTCCGCGATGATGCGCCTCTTGCCCATGCGGCGCGCCAGGAGGGCCTGCCCGATCGTGTTGTTGATCTTGTGGGCCCCGGTGTGGTTCAGATCCTCGCGCTTGAGGTAGACCGCCGGATGTCCGATGGCAGCCCCCAGGCGGCGTGCGTGATACAGCGGTGTGGGGCGGCCGACGAAGTCCCGGGAGAGCGCGGCGAGCTCCTCCTGGAAGTCCGGATCCGCGATGGCGTCGTCGTACGCGTCGACCACCTCGTCGAGCGCCTCGATGAGCGTCTCGGGGACGTAGCGTCCGCCGAACGGCCCGAAGCGGGACGAGCGGGTCGCGGCCGGAAGCGGTCCGTTCACGGTGCCTCGGGTTCGGGTCGGGAATTCTCGGACGGGTCCGGATCGAGCGCACGCACGGCGCGCACGAACGCCCTGATGCGATCGGCATCCTTGACGCGCTCCGCTCGCTCGACCCCGGACGACACATCTACAACGTCCGGACGAAAGCGTGCCACCGCGTCCGCCACGTTTTCCGGCGTGAGCCCCCCCGCGAGGACGAAGGTCCGGTGCGACGGGACGGCGTCGCGAACCGCCCGGGCTCCCGCGTGCAGCCGCACTCCGCCCCCACCGACCACGCCCTCCTTCCACCCCTCGACCAGGATGCCGTCGACGTGGTCCCCGAGCGTCGCCACCACGGCGGCCACGTCGTCGACCGAGCGTGCACGCACGGCCTTCCACACCCGCCACGGTCCGAGGCCACGCAGCTCCCGGACCGATTCCGCGTCTTCCGCGCCGTGAAGCTGGATCACCGCAGCCCGGATCGTCTCGGCCGCGGCGGCCACCGTCTCGGGCGGCTGATCGACGACCACGGCCACGCGCGGCAGCGCCACGTCGGCGAGCACCTCCGCCGCCTGCTCCGGCTCCACGCTGCGGCCGAAGCCGGGTGTGACGACGACACCCACGTAGTCGGCGCCGGCGGCGACCGCGGCGCGCGCATCGTCCGCATTCGTCAGGCCGCAGATCTTGACCCGCGGGCGACCGTGCTCCGCCCGACCGCCTTCAGGCACCGGAACGCGGGCGTGCGGACACCCCCACCAGCTCGGCCGCCGCCGCCGCCGGGTCGGGAGCCGTGAGGAGCGACTCGCCCACCAGGATCGCGTCCACCCCGGCGGCGCCCAGCCGCTCCACGTCGGCGCGGGTCCGGATACCGCTCTCGGAGACGAGCACGGCACCGGACGGCGCCTGCTCGGCCAGCCCCAGGGTCGTCTCCAGGTCGGTGGTGAAGGTCGCGAGGTCGCGGTTGTTGATCCCGATCAGATCCGCTCCCACGGCGGCGGCCCGTTCGAGCTCCGCCCGGTCGTGCACCTCCACGAGCACGCTCATCCCCAGCGCGGTGGCGGCGGTGTGGAGCCGCGCAAGTGTCTCGTCGTCGAGAAGGCGCACGATGAGCAGCACCGCGTCGGCACCGCCTGCCCGGGCCTCGAGCACGTGGAGGGTGTCGAGGG
>JANQME010000446.1 GCA_028280205.1 Longimicrobiales bacterium | reverse complement strand
TCTCAGGTCGTGGTCTTCTGGTCCCGGCCTTCCAGGCTGAGAGGGTCTGCCAGCTAAGGCCCGCCGACTCCATCATCTTCTTCCCTGAGTACGATGCCGCGTCCGCCGCACTGGACAGGAGTGTCCGCAGGTCTGCTTCCGTTTCCGGGGATTGGTCGGCCAACCGAGAAAGCCTCAGCGATGGGGTGTGGAGCAGTCTATCTACATCGCTGCGGGTAGACAAGATCATCTACAAGGGGTGCTCGAGCGCTGAGCGCGCTGTCACGGTCTGTCCACGACCGGCCTAGGATCGGGAGGCAGGCTTGGTAGTACATTCAAGAAAGTGGGGTACTAGGTGGGCCCCTCAATGGGCCCATTGGGCCCGCTTTTGGGCCCATTCGACCCGGCAGCTTCCGACATGGCGTCTCGGCAAGAACGGCAGATCGTGCGCTCCGCCTTGGGTTTACACGGTTTCTTGTCGGAATTCGGCTAAGCTGCTATCAGCCTGATAAGCGTGAGGTCGATAGTTCAAATCTACCCGGGCCCACTGAACCCCGTTGGCTCCAAGAGACGGCTGGGTTTCGCGCATCTGCAGGTTCGAGAACTACCGACCTCACGGGCGCACTCAGTTGACTCGGTGGTTCACCCGGAGCGGGCGAAGGCCGCGGAGGGGAGCGAGAGCCTGACGGGGACTCGCGAAGCGCCCGCCCGTTGAGCCCGCAGCTCAAGTCTACCCAGACCCGCTGGAACCCACCTGCTCGGATCGAACGGTGGGGGTTTGTACATCCGTCGGTTCGAGAACTACCGACCTCACGGGCTCTGCCCGACTCCGGCCGGCCAGCCAGGCATTCTCCTACCGAGGCAGGGACGCGCCCGCCCGCCAGCGCAAGCCGAACGCGTAGCTGTCACCATCCATCAGCCAGAAGTCGTTGTTCCGGTTGAAGTCCCTCCGGTACTCCCCGATCAGCGACCACGAGCGCGTGAATCGTAGCTCGAGCCCGCCCAGCACGTGGGGATGAAAGCTGCTGTAGAACTTCTCCTCGTAGCTGTCCGTGCAGTCGCCGAAGCACTCGTAGATCCGGACGTCGTAGTTGGGGCCGGTCCAGGTGCCGCTCAGCTTCGAGCGGCCGAACCCGCCACCGACAAACGGGGTGACAGGGCCTCGGTCCACGGGAAAGAACCGGGCCGCGAGCGCCCAGTTCGAGAGGCCCGCGCTCTCGAACTCCACGAGGGGTGGCAGCACGTCGGCGTCGAAGTTCTGGCTGGAGTAATCGAGCGAGAGCGCCAGCCCACTGAACCCGATCGGGATGTTGTCCGTGGAGAGCCCGAAGGCGAGTGGTGGTCGCCCGCCGCCCATTTGCCGACGAGTCTGGAACCAGTCGTCCTCGAGCCGGTTGTCGACGTACTTCATCGTGCAGCCGGAGCACGCGAACACGAGCGCGAGCACCGGGATCCGCCTCAATCGCGCCGCGCGGCGAGCCCCCTTCATGCCGACAGTCATTGCACTCGATCCGCCTGCCAGGACCCGATGGGTGCGACGAAGCCAGTCTGCGTGAATGCGATGTTGCAGGCCGAGTGGCCCTCGATTCGACTGGGGCTCGAGCTCCGGTAGGTGCCCGAGAAGCCGCACTCGGTGATGTCGAAGGAGAGGTCCTCGCCGGTGAGGCGCCCGAGCGTGACGGCGGCCGAGCCGGAGATCGACTCGCGCGAGCCGTCGTTCAGCAAGCAGTCGAGCATCCAGTCCCCGGAGCCGGTGACCGTGTTCACGCCCCCGCCGACCGCCTGGAACCGCACCTCGCCGCTGAGGCGACACTGCACGAGCAAGTCGAACTCCGAGTAGACACCCGAGAGCGTCCAGGTGCCGTCGATCGGCTGATCGACGCCGCTTCCTGTGGGGTTGTCCCCGCACGCGGCGGCAAAGAGAACGACAAGCAAGAAGGATCGTTGCCCTTGTCGAATCATCCCGATGTCTCAAGCAGGCACATGAGCGCGACATAGTCGGAGCGCACCGTCAGTCGGGCAACTCTTCAGGCGGCCCCTGCGAATCCTCGATCTCGAGAGTCCGCTGTCCGCGGGGTCCTTGACGGCCCGCGAGCCCCCGTCCCACCCTCCCCGACCTCCCGATCCGTCTCGCACGCCGGACCGGGTCCGCCGTCGCCCGCCGCTGCGGCCTGAACCAGTGCTCCCTCCCAGGCTCTTCACCGACATCCCCGTGCTGGAGACCGTC
Source organism: Longimicrobiales bacterium (assembly GCA_028280205.1). Lineage (GTDB taxonomy): Bacteria > Gemmatimonadota > Gemmatimonadetes > Longimicrobiales > Gaopeijiaceae > UBA2589. Next base: position 18,957 of record JANQME010000446.1, on the reverse strand, counting down.
CGCCCCCCTCGCGTCGCCGTGCCGCCGCTCCCGTACCTGGAGCGGTACAGAAACGAGGGTACGCGCACCTACAGCGTGCACGCGGCCTACACCGAGTGCCGACCCGAGTACCAGCCGACGATCGGGGCGGCGGAGTTCGACCTTCCCGCGTGGGAGCTCCCCCGGGACGTCGTCGAGGTGTATCGAGCGGACCCGCCCGCGGCGCTCGAGGCGCGCTACCTCCCCGACGATCGGGCAATGTTCGTCGTGCACCCTCAGGTCGTCGCGGACGATCCGGCGGAGCCATGGCTCGCGCGTACGGCGAAGCTGGGCCGCTCACGTCCCCCGCTGCGCGTCTCGCCGGGTTCGTCGACGCGCACGCTGTTCGTGCTGGACGGTCATCCGCATGCCCTGAAGGTCCACTTCCCCTACCGGGTCTCGCGGTACGGACGGCGGATGCGGGACGAGGTGGTGGCGCAGGCCGTTACCGTCTCGGGCGAGATGCAGGCGTGGGGCGGGGGAGGCGACCCCTCCTTCGCCTTCCTGCGCGAGGTGATCGGCGTGGCCCACCCGAGGACGGAGTCCGGTGAGAGCCGTGGGGAGAACTGGGGCTACCTCGTCCGCGACCTCCGCCCCTTTCCTTACACCGAGGGAGAGCGGCAGCTCGTCCCGGGTTTCGCCCTGTACGGAAGGGACCGCTTCGACCCCGGGGTCGAGCCTCTCGTCGTGGACCTGGCCGATCCGGCGGATCCGCTGGGCTGGATCCTCCAACACGTCATGCTCCCGACCGTGCGGCACTGGATCCGGTGCTACATGGAGTTGGGGTTCATCCTCGAGCCCCACGGTCAGAACATCCTGCTCGAGATCGACGGAAGCGGAGCCGTGCGACGCCTCGTTCATCGCGACCTGAGCGTCGGTATCGACATGCGCCGCCGGCGCGACATCGGGCTCCCCGACGGCGGCCTCAACGAGTACAACCGCTTCGAGGACGGTGCGTTCGCCAGCATCGCCTACGACCGCTTCGTGGGCGGGCACTTCTTCGGCTATCTGGCGCGGGAGCTGATGGACCGGAATCCCCGGCTCTCGATCGAGGATTTCCGGAAGCCCTGCCGTGAGGAGTTCGGCCGGCTCTTCGAAGACCACGAACGATATCTTCCCTGCTCGGTGCACTACTTCTCCGAGGAGCGGGACGCGCACGGCAAGCCACTCCACCACGACACCGGCGAGCGACCCGCCTGGAGGTGAGGGCGTAGACCCGACGCGTGGGGGGGCTGGCCCTTCCCGCCAACACTCCGGCTGGCCCGCGGGCCCTCTCTCAGAGAGGACGACGCGCCATTCGGGCGCGCGTCGCGGACGTCGACCGGTGCCGCTGCCTGAGAGCGAAGCCCGCGGCGTTCGTTGCCCACAAGGGGGAGTGGTAAGATGAAGGGGTTCCGGGCAGGTTCGATCGCGGTCGGTCTCGTGCTGCTCACGGCCGCATCGGCGGCAGGCCAGGCCACCGTCATGGTCCGCGGAGGGGTGAGTGTGGCGACGTTCGGGGGCGATGACTCGGAAGGGACCAGCAGTCGAACGGGGGTCAACGTCGGCGCCGCCGTCTCCTTCGGACTCGGGAGCAACCTCGGCGTGCAGATCGGGGGCGCCTACGTGCAGAAGGGTGCGGATGTGGCGGCCGATGACGCCGACGCGGGCATCTCGATCGACTACATCGAGGTACCGGTGCTCCTGCAGGTCACGATCCCGACCGAAGGCCCAATTGCGCCGCGCTTCTTCGCCGGGCCCGCGGTGTCCTTCGAAGCCAGCTGCGAGGTCGACGGCACACTCGAGGGCATCACCGTGTCTGCCGACTGCAGCGATGCCGACATCGAGACGAAGTCGATCGACATCGGAGCGCTCGGGGGCGCGGGCCTCAGCATCGCCACCGCCGGCGACGTATCCGTCACGCTCGACGTCATGTACAACCTGGGGCTCCGCTCGATCGACGACGCGGCCTCGCCGGACGACGTCAAGAACCGGGCGTGGTCCTTCCTGGCCGGGGTCGCTCTGCCGCTCGGGTAGGCGACCCGTCTGGGCCTTGATCGGGCGGCTACGCCTTGAGCGCGATCACCGGATCGGTGGTCGCTGCCCTCCGCGCCGGTCCCAGACTCGCGAGCGTCGCGAAGGCGACGACCAGCGTCCCCGCGAGGGCGAACGGCAACGGCGCGAACGGTGAGACTCCGATCAGGAGGCTGCTCACCACCTGCCCGGCCGCCAGCGCCAGGATCCAGCCCAGGCCGAGGCCCCAGCCGGCGATGCGCAACGTGTCCAGGAGGATCAGCGCGACGACGCGGCGCCGATCCGCCCCTAACGCCATCCGGATCCCGATCTCGCGGCGTCGTTGCGTGACCGAGAACGCGACCAGACCGTAGACGCCGAGTGCGGCCAGCAGCGCGCCCGCAAGGCCGAGGCTTCCTCCGGGCACGTCGAGCAGCGTTGCCTCCACCAGCGGCACCACATGGAGACCTTCCATGTCGAAGCCCGGTTCCGTGGCGACTCCACGAGCTACGGTCGGACGAAGAGGCCCGCCACCGCCAACAGCGCAGCGGATCCCGCGAGCTGACTACCGAGGGAGGCGCGCAGTATACGAGCTCCCCGCGGGCCTGCCCCACTGCCCGAGGACACGAGCAGAGCGCGGCTGCTTTGTCTCAGCGGTCATCTCAACACGAGCTCGCGCAGCTCTCGGACATCTTCCGTCCGAAGATAGCCCTGCCGTTGGCCCTCCTCGATCGCCTGCCGGAGCAGCGCCGGGCCGAGGTGTTTCCGGTGGCAATCCTCGATCGCCCGACGCACCGTCGTGGTAGGGACACCTTCGACGCTCGTCAGCTCCTCCTCCGCAAGGTCAGCGTGGTGAACGACCAGATGTCGTGGGATTTCTCGTCGTACTCTGAAGCGCTTCGGCACGGTGAGGTGGACCTTCGAGGGGTTCACATCCGACAGCTCCCGAATCGCCAACGCCGATTCGTGCGAAATCGCACCCACCACCCCAGCCGGCCAGAGGGAGGCCTCCATGTATGGGGCGAAATCCGACAGCGGGAACGTCGGCACTCGGTAGACGCCCCAGCTCACGCGTTCCAGGGCATCCCGAGCGGCCATCTTTCGGATCGTGTCCCTACGGATGCCCAGCATGCGTGCCTGCGCGGTCGTAAGGTACCCATGCTGGTCGGCCGCTGCGTCCAGGACTTTGTCATATTCTCTTCCGGGCATGACCCCTCCGGTGGTTGATGGATAAAATAGGACATAACGTCCGATTTTGTCCACCACCGACACTCCGACTAGGTGTGGCGAGGGCCATTGAATCTACCCAGGCCCACGCCAATCCACGGCGTCCAAGGTCGTCGCGTCCCCAGTCCCGGGATCTTGCCGCCACGCCGACCGTACTCTGACCGAACCGACCCACCAACCTGACCGTTCCCGTGACCACCACCCTCGACGTCTTCACCGACTTCGTCTGACCCTGGTGCTACCTGAGCGCCGGGCGCGTTCGAGAGCTGCAGGCCGAGTACGAGGTCACCGCACGCTACACCTACTTCCCGCTTCATCCGGAGACGCCCGACGAGGGACGCTCGTTGCACGCGCTCTTCGCCGGGCGAGAGGCGGCCTTCGATGCGATGTCACGACGGCTGGAGGTGCTCATGGCGCAGGGGGGGCTGGAGTACCGCCGTCGGACGCATACGTACAACAGCCGTCTGGCGCAGGAGCTCGCGATCGCCGGTGATGCGGCCGGCGTCACCGATGCGCTTCACGACGTGCTCTTCCGGGCGTACTTCGTGGACGGCCGGAACCTGGCGTCGAAGGAGGTGCTGCTCCACGCGGGTCACACGGCGGGCCTCCCCGAGGAGAGCATACGCGCCGTGCTCGACGATCGGGTCCATCGCAGCACGCTGGACGGGCACTGGAGCCGGGCCCGCCGCCTGGGCGTCACGGGTGTGCCCACCTTCGTGTTGAACGGGTTCGCGGTCGTGGGCGCACAGCCGTACGAGACGCTGGAGACCCTCGTGGCTCGCGCGGGCGTCGGGCGGCGTGCGCCACCCTCGGAGCGCGACTGAGCGCGCTGCCTCACCCGCCTCAGGAGATCGGCCGCACCCTCTTCTTCACCATGAAGAGCCCCTCCTGCATGCTGGTGACGAGGATCGTGCCGCTCTCGAAGAAGGGGTACGTGCTCCACGCCCCGCCGAAGCCCGGGCCGGTCCCGTACGGAGCGGTGTCGAACATCCCGACCTCGACCGGATTCAGGGGATCGGAGGTGTCGAGGATGTGCAGCCCGTACTTGTAGTTCGCCTGGTAGGTGAAGTCGCCCTTCACGTAGAGGTTGTGCGCGCTGGCGGGCAGCGACCCCATGAATTCCTCGGCGAGCACTGGATCCTCCAGGTCGGACACGTCCCAGATGAGCGTGCGCGTCCGATCGACGTTCCCGGCGATCACGTCGCTCTCGTCGTTCATGATGAAGAACTGGTGATCTTCGGTCAGCCACCCCTGGTGCATGTACGCCGGGTTCGGGTGCGTGGCGTTGGAGAGCTCGACGGGGTTCGCCTTGTCCGTCACGTCCGAGATCTGGAACAGGCTGCCGGACATGCGGAGGCAGATCTCGCGGCCCTGGTACGCCTCGTCGGGACCACGGTAGAGGACGCACTGCGCGTCGTGGGTAGGCCCGGGCTCCGTGCACCCGGCGAAGATCGGGCTGAGCGGCTCGCTGATGTCCACCATGTGGATCCCGGCGCACGCCCGGTTGGTGAGGTAGGCGAACCCGGTCTCCTCGTTGATGATGATGTTGTGGGTGCTCTCCACGACGTTGAGCCCCTCACCCCGGTAGAGGAGGTCGGGCTCGAAGAGGACGGGCGCGTCCTCGACGTCCCTGAGTCGCGTCAGGTCGAAGACCTGCATCCCGTGCGCCCCCGCGCCGTCCGCGACGATGAAGGCGTGGTCTTTGAACGTCTTGATATCGCGCCAAAGCTGGGATCGCGGCGTGTTGGGCGTCTTCGGGAGGTCGCCCAGGAGGATGGGCTGCGTCGGGTCGGTGATGTCGATGAACGAGGTGCCGTCGTTGCGACCCACGAGGGCGTACTCGCGCCCCGTCTCGGGGTCGGTCCAGCCCCAGTTGTCGTTGGCCCGGACGCCGCGAGCGCGCTCGGGCGCGGTCAGCATCGCGGCCGGGATGTACGCGTACAGCTCGATGTCCGTACAGTCGAACTGCTCCACCGAGCCGTCGGCACCGCACCGGCGCTCCTCTCCCGTCATCGCCGCCATCGCATCGGGCGGGCTCAGAAGGAGATCGACCTGCTGCCACGCGCCGCTTCCGTCGCGCTCGTACACGAAGACGCCCCCGGCCTGGTGGTCGAGACCCGAGGCGGTGACGGCGACGACGTCGCCGTCCGAGACGATGCGGTGACCGAAGGAGTCCTCGGTGTTCGTCTCCTCCTCGGTGAAGCGGAAGGTGCGTACCCCGGCGTCCGAGAAGACGAACGTCATCCCGGTCTCGATGCCTCTAGTGACGGGTGCGCCGATCCAGACGTCCGAACCGGCGAGCGCGACAGCGTCGCCGAAGACGTCGCCTTCCCCCGGCTCCGGCGCATCGATCCGGCTCGGCTGCGACCAGCCGCTGCCGCTCGCGGCGGCCTGGTACACGTACGCCGCGCCGAGGCCGAGTCCCGCCCCCGGTGCCCCGACGACGACCCGGTCGTCCGCCATCACGATCGCAGAGCCGAACGACGCCTGCGCCTCGGCCTCCACCTCCAGCTCGCCGGAAGGCTGCCACACTCCATCCCGCAGTCGGTACTCGAAGACCCGACCGGCGGCCTCGGCCGCGCCGTCGCCCCCGGCCGCGAGCGGCGCGCCCACGAGCGCGCGATCCTCGTTCATCGCGATCGCGGCGCCGAACGCGTCCCCGTCCGCCGAGGTCGGCGCGCGGAAGCGCTGCGCCTCGGACCAGCGGCCGTCCGGTCCCCGCCGGTACGCATAGACGAGACCCGCCGGCGCCTCCTCCGCGACCTCGTCGCTCCTGCGACGCAGACGCAGTCGGCTCTGCTCCGTCTGCACCCCGCTCTGGCCGACGAGGAGCCAGTCCCCTGCGGCCGCCATCGAGAGCCCGAAATCGACCCCGCAGTACCCGTTGTAGTTGCACCGCGGGTCGAGCGTCGCGAGCCCCTCCGTGTCGAGCACGGAAGCGTGACCCCAGTCGTCGCCCGAACGCTCGAAGGCGTCGATGCGACCATCGCGGCTCGCCACGAAGAGCGTGGTGCCGTTCGACGCGAGGAGCGCCCCGAAGCCGTCCGCCCGCTCCGCATTCGGCGCGGTCAGCCGACCGGACTCCACCCACGACCCGCCCTGCTTCCGATAGAGGTAGACGGTACCGGGACGGAAGCTGTTGTTCGGTTCTCCCACGATCAGCTCGTCGCCGTCGATGAGGACCGCGTTGCCGAAGGAGCCGGATTGCGCGGTGACGGGCGCGACGAGCACGCCGACCAGGAGGATCGAGAGGGCGAGACGGGCGGTGGGGGTCATGGGACCTCCGGAAGAGAGCAGCGTCGCGAGCGGAGCGGGTGTACGAGACGGCGCCCGCCCACCGTTCGTCTAGCCTACGGGCGGCGCCCGCGCCCGACAATGCGCCCGATGCTCCCGCCGAGGGGCGTGATGTGGCCTCCTCGCTACTCCTCGGCCCCCAGTACCTCGAGCGGATCGACCCGCGAAGCCCACCGCGCGGGAAGGAGGCAGCCGAGCGTGACGACGGCCAGCGTACCCGCCACGACCGCTACGAGAACCACCGCGTCGAAGCGCTCGACCCCGAAGAGCATCGACTGAATCGCTCCGGTCGCGACCGAGGCACCTGCGAGTCCGAGCGCGACGCCGATGATGCCGAGCTTCAGTCCGTCGGTCAGAACCAGCCCGGCCACCGAGCCGGGTTGGGCTCCGAGCGTGAGCCGGATCCCGATCTCGCGCATGCGCTGGCGCACTGTGAAGGACACGACACCGAAGATCCCGAGGCCGGCGAGCGCCAGCGCCATGCCGCCGAACAGCGCGACCATGCGTACGAGGACGCTCCGCTCCGCCACCGATGCGGACACGACCTCGTCCATGGATGCGAGGCCGAACGCGGGCTGATCTCGATCGACCCGCTGGATGATGAGGCGCGCCGCGCTCAGGAGATCCCCGGGCTCGCCCGCGCTCCGGAAGACGAACGTCATGTTGTGTCCCGCGGCCTGTCGGTAGGGGGCGTAGATCGTCGGGCGCGCCGCCACATCGAGCGACTGGAGCCGCACGTCGCCGACGATGCCGACGATCTGCCACAGAGGACCGTCGTCTCCGTTGCCCAGCCGGATCCGGAGCTGGAGGGGGTCGCGCCCGTTGGCGTGCTGGTTCACCCACGCCTGGTTCACGATCACCGCGTTGGCTGCGTCGCTGTTGTCGCCGAGGCCGAACGTACGGCCGCGGAGGAGGGGGATTCCCATGACGTCGAAGTACTTCTCGGACGTCACACGGTACTCGGCGTTGGGACGCGCCGTCGTCTCGACTTCTTCACCCTCGATCACGAAACGGAGGCCGTTCGTCTCGCGAAGCGGGAGGTGGGAGATCCCGGCTGCTGCGGTCACCGTGGGCTCCTCCTCCAGGAGGCGGATCACGTCCGTGTAGAAGCCGACCCGGTTTGGGAAGGAGCGCCACTGGCCCTCGTCGGGGTCGACCTGGACGGGGAGGTAGGTCTGCGCGACGTATACGTTGGTCGGATCGAAGCCCGTGTCGACCGACATCAGGTTGCTGAAGCTGGACACGAGCAGCCCCGAGCCGACGACGAGCACCACGGCCGTGCCGATCTCGGCGATCACGAGGGCGTCACGCAGACGGCCGCCGGCGCTGGACGAGCCTCGCTGGCCACCGGCGAGCAGCTCGCGGGGGTTCGTGAGGGAAGCCACGAGCGCCGGAGCCAGACCGAAGAGGACGCCGGTCGCCAGGGCGATCGCGAGGCAGAATCCTGCGAGCGAGAGATCGACCTCGATCAGCTCGGCGCGCGGGAGATACCGTGTCGCGACCGTCTTGAGGGCGCCCGTCGTCCCCAGGGTGAACGCCGTGGCGACGACGGCGCCCGCCACGCTCAGGATCAGCCCTTCGGCCAGATGGTACCGAGCGATGTCCCAGCGACTGCTCCCGATGGCGAGGCGGACCGCCGTCTGCCGGCCACGGGCAGCCGTTCGGGAGATGAGCAGCGCCGAGAGGTTCGCACACGTGACGAGCAGGACGAACCCGACCGCCCCCATGAGGATCAGCAGCACGAGCCTCATGCCGCCGAACACCTCGTCGGCGAGGGGTTCGACGCCGGTCATCCACCCGGCCCCGGCGGGATAGGCCTCGGGGTACTCCGTCCGGAGCTCGTTCGCGATCTGCGTGAGCTCGCTACGGGCGTCCTCGATCGAAGCGCCTTCGGCGAGACGTGCGAAGAGCTGGAGCGGGCGTGAGGTTCGGAAGAACCAGCGCCCCCCGGGCTCGAGGTCCATCGTGGACCAGGCTTCGATCTTCGCACCCAGGGGCTCGCCGGGATGGTGGAAGCCTTCCGGCATCACGCCGATGACCTGGATGGGGTCACCATCGATGTTGACTGTGCGCCCGACGACGGTGTCGTCGCCTCCGAAGTAGCGCTGCCAGGTGTCCCAGCCGAGGATCATCCCGGTACCGACGCCGCTGATCATCTCCTCGGGGTCGAAGTCGCGCCCGAGCATGGGGCGGACCCCGAGAACCGACAGGAAGTTCGGGTGGACGAGCGCCATGGAGAGGCGGACGGGCTGATCGCCGCCCACCAGATTCGTGTGCAGCGGCCATACGCCCGTGACACCTTCGAGGGTGCCCGCCCGCTCACGATAGTCATTCAGCTCGGCCGGCGAGCCGGAGAGCTCGCTGGTACCCACGCCGGGTACGAAGCCACCGAGCTTCACCAGTCGTCCGGGAGCCTCGTACGGGAGCGGCTGCATGAGAACGCCGCGGACCACGTTGTACACGGCCGCGTTGCTCCCGATGCCGATCGCGAGCGTGGCGACCGCCACGGTGGTGAAGCCGCGGGTACGTGTCAGTCCGCGGGCCGCGTGCTTCACGTCCCGCCAGAGCGCGCGCAACTCGTTCGACATCCCCTGCATCATCCCCGACTCCCCCTCGAGTGGCCCATGTGTCATGGGTCAGAATACCGGGAAGCTCTATCGACGGCACCGTCAGCCTGCCGTGGGGCGCGGATCAGCGCGGCGCGGTGCGGAGCGTGATCCACTCCCTGAAGAACGGATCGGCGATGGCCGGCTCCGAGACCGGGCGCAGGAAGGCCCGCTTCCGGAGTTGGTCGAGGTGGTAGACGACGGTGCTGGAGGCCGGGAGCCCGAAGCGCTCCCGAACCGACTGACCGGTCAGCGCCTCCTCCCCGTGCGCCAGAGCGGCCAGGAGGTTCCGTGCGTGGACGTTCAACCCATCCCAGAGGAGCTCGTACTGGGCCGCCCGGGACAGGGTCATCGCGCGAAACGCTGCGTCCACGTCAGCCGGCTCCACCGAGCCCTCCGCGTCGGCGGCCACCTGGTTTCCCAGCTCCAGCACGTACGACGTCACGCCCTCGGCTCGCTGTACCAGCGCGCGCGCTCCTTCCGGGGACAGCTCCACCCCGGCCTTCACCAGCACCGAGCGCACCCAGCGGGCCAGGTGCGTGGCGTCGATGGGCCGCACCTCCAGGGCGGGGACGCCGTAGAACGGCGCGTCGGGCGCCATCAGCCCCAGGATCATGCCCTTTGCCGAGCCGGAGAGGATCACGGACAGATTCGCGCACTCCTGGGCCAGGCCGCGCAGCTCCGCCGGGGTGATCCCGGTGCGATCCTCCAGCTTCTGGAACTCGTCGATGACGAGGGCCACGGGCCCCTCGGCGCGGGCTGCCGCCCGATCCAGCGCTCGAATCAGCCGTTGGACCGCGTCGTCGGGGATGCGGCGCTGGCCCGGATCGAGACGCAGGACCGGCGAGCCGGAGGTCGCGCTCACCCCCAGGGTCACCATTCCTGCGAGCGCCCGAAGCAGGTCAGTCACGCGCTCCCCCCTGAGCCATCCCCCGGGGAGCTGGCTCAGGATGCTCCGGAAGACGGCACCGGAGTCCGCCGCCGCCCAGGCGTCGACGTAGACGACGACCCCACCCTCGCGGCCGAGGCGGGCGGCGGCTCGGCGCAGGAGGGTCGTCTTGCCCAGGCGCCTCTCACCATACACCACCAGCCGTCCGCCCGACCTCATGACGTCGAGTACTCGAGCCACTTCGTCGGCCCGATCGGTGAACGCGGCGTCGGGGACGCCCACCCTGAAGGGCTGCATGAGGGCTCCAGGTCGGAATCGGAGGGCGAGACCATTTCAGCCTGCCGTCTCGACACCAATATACTCGAAAAAATTCGACTAGATAATTTTGGACCAACCCGTACGGCTCACGGTCGGGTCGATTCCCCGTGGGACGCGTCGAAGCGGTAGTCGTCGGGCTCGCTCGGCTCCCCGGCTCGCGCTCACGTCCCGCAGTAGGTCGTGTATCGACCGAAGCCGTCCGGGGCGCGAGCCTCGAACTCCTCGAGACCCTTGCGGCGTTCGAAGGGCCGCTCGAGGACGCTCAGAAGGCGACGAAACGGCTCGAGATCCGAGTCGACGGCGGCGTCGAGTGCCTCCTGAACCTTGTGATTGCGGGGGATGTAGACGGGGTTCACTCGGTCCATGGCATCGGCCCGCGACGGAGCGCTCTCGCCCTCCCGGCCGAGTCTCGCGAGCCAGCGTTCCAGCCAGGCGTCGATGGCGGTCCTCTCCTGGAACAGCGCTCGGACCGGAGCCCGGTCGCCCCGCGCCACGGCAGCCAGTCGTCGGAAAAACACGGTGAAGTCGACGTCCCTGCCTTCCAGGGTTCCGAAGAGCCCGTTGACGAGGTCGAGGTCCCCGGCCTCCGCGATGGCGAGCCCCAGCTTCGCGCGCATCCTGGCGAGCCAGTGGTCCAGATAGACCGGCCGGAACGCCTCGACCTCCGTGGTCAGGAGAGAGACCGCACGGTCGCTGTCGTCGGGGTCGATCAGCGGAACCAGAGTCTCCGCGAGCCTCGCCAGGTTCCACTGTGCGATGGCGGGCTGGTTGCCGTACGCGTAGCGCCCGTAATGGTCGATCGAACTGAACACGGTGCCCCGGTCGTACCCGTCCATGAACGCGCAGGGCCCGTAGTCCAGGGTCTCGCCGGAGATGGTTGTGTTGTCGGTGTTCATGACCCCATGAACGAACCCGATCGACATCCAGTGCGCGACGAGCGCGGCCTGGCGATCTCGAACGGCCCGAAGCATCCGCAGGTAGCAGTCGTCGGCCTCGCCGAGCTCGGGGAAGTGTCGTGCGATCGTGTAGTCCGCGAGGTGGCGCACACGCGCGGTCTCCCCCCGCGCAGCGAAGAACTGGAACGTACCCACGCGGATGTGGCTCGACGCGACCCGCGCGAGGATCGCCCCGGGCTCGAGGCCCTGTCGGCGGACCTGCTCACCCGTGGTGAGGGCGGCGAGCGCTCTGGTCGTGGGCACCCCGAGCGCATGCATGGCCTCGCTGATCAGGTACTCGCGCAGGACCGGTCCGAGCGTCGCCTTGCCGTCTCCGCCTCGCGAAAACGGCGTGCGCCCCGAGCCTTTGAGCTGAAGATCCCGACGAACGCCGTTGCGGTCGATCAGCTCGCCGAGCAGCAGGGCTCGGCCGTCCCCGAGTTGCGGAACGAAGTTGCCGAACTGATGCCCGGCATAGGCCTGCGCCAGCGGGGTCGTCCCGTCAGCCGTCTCGAACCCGGCCAGGACTCTCGCACCCGCGTCGCTCAGCAACGCATCCGCGTCCAGCCGTAGCTCATCGGCGAGGGCGCGGTTGAGGTGCACGATCCTCGGCTCCGGCACCGACGCACCTCGCCACGGGACGTAGAATCCCTCGAGCTCGGCCGCGTACGTGTTCTCGAACCCGAAGATGTCCGATCGCTCCTTCATGTAGCTCCCGTGGAATCCCGGGTTCGAGGACCCGGAGTGTAACCACGCTCGCGGCGAGAGAGCAGGACCCGCATCTTCTACGCATGGACGCCGCTGACCCGGTTGACTGCCTGAACGCTGTCCTCGAAAGGGCCCGGGATCGTCCGGGATGAGCCGATTCCTCAAGGGCCTCCTGGCCCTGTGCCTCCTCCTGGCGGCCGCCGGGACGGGCATCGCGCTCAGGTTGTACGAGGAGCCCCGCGAGGTCGAGGCGATCCGGCCGACCTCCGCGCCCACGACCTTCCCGCGCCTCTCCGCACAGCTCGCGAGGTCCGCGGGGAGGCTCCTCGTGACGAACCGCGACGATCATCCCTGGACGGCGTGCATCGTGGACATCAACGCCGGTGTCTGGGGCGGAGGGTATTCGAGGGAGCTCGGCGATCTCGATCCGGGCCGTGAAGCCACGCTGCGGCTCGACGCGTTCGCCCGCACCGACGGTCGGCACTTCGATCCGCGCGCTGAGCGCGTGCAGGTCGTCGACCTTCACTGCGAGACGCCGACCGGGCCGGCGCACTTCAGCGGGGGCTTGTGAGGCAGAGCTCCCGAGCGACGGGCGCCCGGAAGCTCCGGCTCCGGAAGACCTGACGCTTCGGAGGACTCGACAGGTCGGTCGTTCACCCGGAGGCGGACGACCCTGGCGGCCGCTTGCCGTGGTCTGCCTGACCCGTGCAGCTTCCCGTGCCAGCCACCCGATCGCTCTGCACGGAGGCACCATGACGCGCGCCGCTCCCGATCCGTCTTCCGCGACGCTCACGCGCCGCGAGCTGCTCACCGGCGCGACGGTCGGCGCCGCCGGGCTCCTGCTGGATCCTGCGCCCCTCCGAGCCACGGTCGTGGGAGAGCGAGCCGTGCAGAGCCCCCAGACGCTCTTCACGAACACGACAGTGGCCAACGCGGACTCGGTGCAGCACGACGTCGCGCTCGCGATCGAGGGGACGACGATCGCCGCGATCGGACCGACCGACGAGCTGCGCGCGGCGTATCCGCGGGCCGACGTCTACGACGGGCGCGGAAAGGCGCTTCTGCCGGGCCTGGTGAACTGCCACGCCCACATGAGCGCGGTCGTCGCGCGCGGCTTCAACGAGGACTTCGGATTCCCCAACACGGCGCGGCTGCCGCGCTCACCGGCCAGCCTGCTCCGGATCGAGGAGCGCACGCTCATGGTGCAGGTCGCGGCCCTCGAGGCGATCCGGACCGGCACGACGACGATGGTGGAGAACGTGGGCGGCATCGCCGGCCACGCGCAGGTGCTCGCCGACTCGGGGCTGCGCTGCGTCTTCGCCGAATCAGTCCGCGATGCGGATAACATACGCGGTCCAATGATGCCGGAGCGGATCGCGATGGCGGAGGAGCCGCGCTTCTCGGCGGCCCGACGCGACGAGGGGCTGCAGCGCATCCACGACCTCTTCGAGACGTGGCACGGCGCCGAAGGGGGCCGCATCCGGGTCTTCCCCGCCGCCGCGCTCGTCGAGACGTCCTCCCCGGAGCTGCTGCGCGCCGTGCGCGACTTCGCGGAGTCGAACGACGTCGGCTACACGATCCACCTGAATCAGAGCCGCGCGGAGTTCGAGTTCATGGTCCGGTACCACGGGCTCCGGCCCGCCGAATATCTGGACGCCCACGGCTTCCTGGGGCCCCGGCTCTTCGCCGCGCACGCCCGCTACGTGAACGACGCGGAGATCCGCCTTCTGGGCGAGGCCCGGGCGACGATCTCGCACCAGGCGGCGATGGCGGCGAACCGGGGCGTGAGCCCGCCGATTCCGGCGCTACGCGAGGCCGGCTGCACGATCGCGCTCGGCACGGACAACAACACGAACGACCTCTTCGAGGTGATGCGCATCGCGCTCGTGACCGAGCGGATCCGGCGCAACCGCGACGGGGACGAGGTCCCGGGCCTGCAGCCCCAGCCGGAGGACATGCTCGCGGACGCGGCCCAGGGCGGCGCGCGGGCGGTCCGCCTCGAGGACGAGATCGGGGTGCTCGAGCCGGGGCGCAAGGCGGACATCCTCGTCGTCGACATGCTGAGGCCCCATCTCGTTCCGGCCGGCCGCATCCTCTCCGCGATCGTGCACAGCGGTCACCCGGGCGACATCGAGTCCGTCATGATCGACGGGCGCTTCGTCATGCGCGACCGGACCGTGCTCACGATGGACGAGGAGGCGATCGTCCGCGAAGCGGACGCGGTCGGACGCCGAATCTGGGGACAGATCCTCGAGGACGGTCCGCTGCCTGTGCCGAGGGTGACGGGCGGGTAGGATCCCGATTACGAATGTTGACTGCTGCCGGCTCGACCAACTGATGGACCGGATGGACTCCCGCAAACGGGTAGTACGGCGCTTCACTCAAAGCGGACACCGTGCCCTCCTGGCCGAGCGTGGGGAAGACTTCAGACCCCTATCTCATGCTCGTCTCGAGAGCCGGTGTCCATCTCTTTGCAACGACTTCGACGAAGAACCAGAAAGTTCAGGGGGCCGCCGCAATTCACATCGAAGGGGAAATGCTAGTTCGATCCATCCGCATCAACGTCCCCGTGCCGGGAGCCTGGCCGTCGGAGGAACGTCCGGAAGCGAGTTGAGGCGTTCGCGGAGCAAGTCGAGTCCATCGTCACCTGCGTCGACACGACCGTCGAATATCTCGTGCCGAATGACACCCGTGATCGTGAACATGGTCTCGTCACTTACTTCAGTCCCTTCGGTCGCCAACCTTCGAAAGAATTCCGCACCCGAGGTGCGCGAGAGGCGGCGTGTCGCATCGGCAATCCATGATCTAGGCATCGACCGTTCGAACGCAGCCACGGCAGCTTCTACCTGTTTCCCACTCTCCAAGTTGAACACCGCCGCAGTAGCAATGGTGCTGCGAGGTCCCTCACCAGCGAATGATTCGTCTGCTGCCGCCACAAGCAGCGTGCTCGACAGATCTTCATCGATACGCGGGGACACGCTACGCGCGAATGAGGCGGCAGCGCCGATCTCGCCCGCTTGATGGAGGCGAACGAACGCCTCCACCATCCAGGCGTTCAGTGGAGCATAGTCGCAGTCTGGGTAAGCCCCGTCCCAAGCAAGAGCTCGGGCGAGCTCTACGAGGGTCCGAGCGTCCACCTCTTCGTCCTTCACTGCCTCGAACACGGCACGGCCCGTCGCATCGTCCTGTGGACAGCCCACGAAGTTGAAAAGCGTCGATCGCGTGATATAGCCTTGATCCAAGTGCCTAAGTGCGGCTTCCGGCGAGCGCTCCTCCTGAGCGCTGGCCACATCGGCCCCGAGAACGGCGCATGTCAGGAGGGTCAGTAAGAACGGTCGGGTGGTCACGATACGTACTCCTTTGCTTCTAAGCACTCTCTAGACCCCGCTCACGTTGCAATAGTTCGAGTCGGGAGCTGGCTCCGTTCCAGTTGTGATGTCGGTTAGCCCGTTCACAATCCCAGGACGTGCTGAACTCCATTGCGCAACGTGATCGCCATGCTTCCCCGTGTTGACACGAAATTCGTGCTACACGATGTTCGTGTATGAAACGGAACAAGAAGAACGTGACGGTCACCCTCGATCGAGAGGTCGCTCGGTGGGCGCGCGTCGAGGCAGCGCGGCGCGGAACCAGCGTGTCGCGCATGCTCGGCGACATCCTCGAGAACGAGATGAGGGGCAGCGACGCGTACGAGCGAGCGATGGACCGGTTCTTCGCCCAGGAGCCCGGCATGCACAGGGCCGACGGCCGCCCCCTTCCCACCCGAGAAGAGCTCCACGACCGTGCCGGTCTTCGTTGACACGAATGTTCTCGTGTACGCGAGAGACCGGACGGACGAGTCGAAGCACCGTAGAGCCCTCGAATGGCTGGCCGCCCTCTGGGACGACCGTGCCGGGCGCGTGAGCTGGCAGGTGCTTCAGGAGTACTACGTCACGGTGACCCGGAAGCTCGAGCCGCCCCGGGAGGCATCCGACGCCAGAGAGGACGTGACCTCGCTCACCACCTGGGCACCGATCCGGCCCGATCTTCGAGTGGTCGACCTGGCGTGGGGCATCCAGGATCGCTTCGGGCTCTCCTGGTGGGACGCGCTGATCGTTGCGGCTGCTCGGTCGGCGGGGTGCGCCTACCTCCTCACCGAGGATCTGCAGGATGGCCAGGCCCTGGGCGATGTGACCGTCGTCGATCCGTTCTCGCACGAGCCTTCGGAGGTGCTGGGCGTCTAGCGGAGGGCCGCGAGGGCCTCGCGAGGGCCCCTCCGTTCCGGTCATCGACTGGCGCCCCGGTGACGTAGAGCCCGAGTAGACGCGCGCGGATCGGGACTCTAGTGTGCGGCTTCTGTGCCCCGTCCCGACCCGAGGAGGCCCGTGTGTCGACCCGAATCCGTGCCCGCAACCGATGCGTGCTTCGCCTGGTCGCGCCCTTCGCCTGGGCGCTGCTCCTGCTCGGCCTCGCCGCATGCGGTGACGCCACCCGCGGTGGGGGTGCGACGTCGAGGGACGCGCCCGATGACGTACCGGCCGCCGGCCCGTATGCATCGGTGGCGTCCGAGCTCGAGGCGATGATCGAGCGCGAGCGCGAGCAGAAGGGACTCCGTGCCGTCTCGATCGCGCTGGTCGACGGGGACGACGTCGTCTGGGCGCGCGGCTTCGGCGAGCAGTCCGAGGGTGTCGCGGCGACCGCGGAGACGGTGTACCGGGTGGGGTCGGTGTCGAAGATGTTCACCGACATCGCCGTGATGCAGCTCCTCGAACGGGGCGAGATGGACATCGACACACCGGTCCATGAGTACGTGCCCGACTTCAACCCGACGAACGACACCGCCACCCCGATCACCCTGCGACAGCTCATGGCGCACCGCGCGGGGATTGTCCGCGAGCCGCCGGCCGGCCACTACTTCGACGACAGCGGCACCGACCTGACGACGACGGTGCGCAGCCTGGACCTGACACCCCAGATCTACCCGCCGACGACGCGGACCAAGTACTCGAACGCGGGAATCGCCGTCGTCGGATACGCGCTCGAGACCACGCAGGGGCGCCCGTTCGCCGAGTACGTGAAGGAGTCCGTGCTCGAGCCGCTGGGGATGACCCGGAGCGCATTCGAGCCGGAGCCGGAGATCGTGCGGGAACTCGCCGACGCGTGGATGTGGGGCTTCGATCGCGACCTCTTCCCGGCGCCGACCTTCGAGCTCGGGATGGCGCCGGCCGGGAGCATGTACTCGACGGTCCTCGATCTCTCGCAGTTCATGAGCACGGTCTTCCGTGGCGGGGTCGGAGCGGGTGGCCGCGTGCTGGAGGCGGGGACGTTGGAGGAGATGTTCGAGCCGCAGTTCACCGAGCCCGGGGCCGCCTCCGGATACGGCTTCGGCTTCGCCGTGAGCGAGATGGACGGGCGGCGTCACCTGGGGCACGGCGGAGCGATCTACGGCTTCTCCACGCAGCTCTCGATGCTCCCGGACGAGGGCCTGGGCGTGGCGGTGGTGTCCGCGGTGGACGGGACGAACACGGTGGTGGGGCGGATCGCCGACGCGGCGCTGGCGCTCATGCTCGCCGCCCGGGACGGGGCGCCGCTACCGCTCGAGGTGACCCGCGGCACCGACCCGATCGAGCCGACCCTGTCCCGCTCGCTCGAGGGGTGGTACGGAGGGGGGGAGGCCGCCGTCGAGCTGGACGACCGGGGCGGTCGGCTCTTCGCCATTCCCGCCCGGGGCGGTGCCGTCATGGAGGTGCGGACGCGTGGCGACACGCTGATCGTCGACGATCGGGTGTCGTTCGGCATGCGTCTGCTGAGGGACGGAGCCGACCTCCTTCGACTCGGCGCCACCCCTGTGCGCCTCGCTCGACGCTCCGACGCCGGGCTTCCCCCCGAGCCGCCGGCCCGCTGGGCGGGTCTGATCGGAGAGTACGGATGGGACCACAACGTGCTCTACATCCTGGAGCGCGAGGGGCGGCTGCACGCGCTGATCGAGTGGTTCTTCCTCTACCCGCTCGAGGAGATCGATCGGAACACCTTCGCCTTCCCCGACTGGGGGCTGTACCACGGCGAGCGGCTCGTCTTCCAGCGGGACGGCAGCGGTCGGGCGACGTCCGTCGAGGCCGCCTCGGTGCGTTTCGACCGGCGGGACGTCGGGACCGAGGCCGGCGGGACGTTCCGGATCGATCCGGTGCGGCCCGTGAGCGAGCTGCGCGCGGAGGCCCTGGCCGCCTCGCCCCCGGAGGAGGAGGGGAGCTTCCGACCCTCCGAGCTGGTGGAGGTGGCGACGCTAGACCCCGGCATCCGGCTCGACATGCGCTACGCGTCGACGAACAACTTCATGTCGTCGGTCTTCTACGACGAGGAGCGACTCTACCTGCAGCGGCCCGCCGCCGAGGGCGTGGTCCGGGCGCACCGCGCGCTGGCCGAGTACGGCTACGGCCTGCTGCTGCACGACGGGTATCGACCGTGGTACGTCACGAAGATGTTCTGGGACGCGACACCGGAGTCGGAGAAGATCTTCGTCGCCGACCCCTCGAGCGGCTCACGTCACAACCGCGGCGCCGCGATCGATCTGAACCTCTACGACCTCGCGACCGGCGAGCCGGTCGACATGGTGGGCGTCTTCGACGAGTTCTCCCCACGCTCCTTCGCCGACTATCCCGGCGGCACGTCTCGACAGCGCTGGCTGCGGAACCTGCTCCGCAACGCGATGGAGGAGGCGGGCTTCACCGTGTACGAGGCGGAGTGGTGGCACTTCGACCATCGTGACTGGCGGGAGTACGCGATTCAGAACGCCACGTTCGAGCAGCTGGTGCACCGGCCGCGGCCCTAGCTTCGAGGGCATGGAACAGACTCCACTCGTCGTTCTCTGCGGCTTCCTCGGCTCGGGGAAGACGACGTTACTCCGCCGCTGGCGGCGCGATGAAGCGCTGCGCGACGCCGCCGTGATCGTGCACGATCTCAGCGAGTTCGGTCTCGATGCGGAGCTCCTCTC
>JANQME010000090.1 GCA_028280205.1 Longimicrobiales bacterium | reverse complement strand
CAGGAGGAGTGGCTCCCCGAGGCCCCGGACGCGGTGGGTTACGACCTGGAGCGGGCGATCCTGGCGCGTGCGGCGGATGCCTGGATCCTGGGCCGCACCGTCTTCGACACGCAGCCCTTCGGTCCTCTGGACGAGTTGGCGTACGCCAAGCACGAGGGCTTCCTCGACGCCTTCATCTTCACCGCCCGCCCGGGCGAGTTCGCGACGCGGCGGGCCGAGTGGGCGAGGAGCGACCCGGACGAGGCCGACCGGTACCGCGACTGGTTCCTCGAGACGTTCAACCGCGAGCCGCCCGGGATCCGGACGAACTGAGCGCGAGGGGACTACGGGTGGACGGTCCAGCGCAGGCCGATCGGGCCCCCTTCGTCCAGCTCTTCGACGTGCACGTCGATCCGTCCGGTGCGTGCCAGGCGCTCTCGGCTCGGCTTCCCGCCGAAGACCGCGAAGCCGAGCACCTTGAAGCGACACGACTGGCCGTCCGGAGCGACCGCCCGCATCTCCGAACCCTTGATCGACTTGATCGAGGGTGCTTCACCGGAGTGGAGCCGCAGCCGTAGAATACGGCCGAAATGGGGCGCGTCCATCGCGTCGAGAACGCGGAACGAGACGCCGTTGCGGCTGGTGGTCTCGGCGGCCATGAAAGGAAGAGTATCGGCATGACGCCTCCATTGGAAGACGACGTCCCGAGCCCTCTCGAGCTCGATCCGGAGCGGATGGCGGCGCTGGCCGCGCGGGCTACCGAGCTCGTGCTGGAGCGCCACCGAAGGCTGGCCGAGGGGCCTGCGTGGCGCGGCGCGTCACGCTCCGAGCTCGAGGCGCTCCTGCGGGAGGATCCGCCCGAGGAGGGGCGTCCCGCCGAAGAGGTGCTCGAGCGTGCGGCGCGCGACGTGCTGCCGGTGGCCGGCCGGGTCGACCACCCCCGCTTCTTCGCCTTCGTGCCTTCGTCTCCGACGTGGCCCGGTGTGCTGGCCGAGTACCTGGCTGCGGGGCACAACATCTTCCAGGGGACGTGGTTGGGCGCGAGTGGGCCGAGTCAGATCGAGCTGGTCGTGATCGACTGGTTCCGGCAGTGGATCGGTTACCCCGATTCGGCCGGTGGGCTCTTCACCAGCGGCGGCTCGGCGGCGAGCCTCGACGCCTTCGTCGCAGCGCGGGAAGCGGTCGGCTCGCCGGAGGGGGGCACCGTGTACGTCTCCGACCAGGCGCATACGGCGCTCACGCGGGCGGCGCGCATCGTCGGTGTGCGGTCCGAACGGATCCGGACGATCCGGACGGACGAGCACTTCCGGCTTGATGTCGGCGCGCTGGCCGAGGCGGTTGCCGAGGACCGCGCCGCCGGGCTCGTGCCGATCGCGGTCTGCGCCAACGCCGGCGCCACGAACACCGGCGCCGTCGACCCCCTCCCGGCGATCGCCGACTTCTGTGC
Organism: Longimicrobiales bacterium; assembly: GCA_028280205.1. Lineage (GTDB taxonomy): Bacteria > Gemmatimonadota > Gemmatimonadetes > Longimicrobiales > Gaopeijiaceae > UBA2589. The sequence continues at coordinate 3,255 of JANQME010000090.1, read as the reverse complement.
GACCGAGAAGGTGTGGATGCACGTGGACGCGGCGTACGGCGGCTTCGCGGTTCTGGCCCCCGAGGGCCGGCGCGCGCTCGCCGGGCTGGAGCGTGCCGACTCGATTGCGATGGACGCGCACAAGTGGCTCTTCCAGCCGTTCGAGGCCGGCTGCCTCATGGTGCGGGACGTGCGGACGCTCGAGGCGGCGTTCTCGGTTCGCCCGGAGTACATGCAGGATACGGAGTGGGGGCGCGAGCACCCGAACTTCGGGGACCGCGGCCTCCAGCTCAGCCGATCGTTCCGCGCCCTGAAAGTCTGGATGTCCGTACAGACGTTCGGGATGGCAGCCTTCCGGAGCGCCGTCGCGTCGGGCATCGACCTCGCCCGTCGAGCCGAGGACTTCGTGCGTGCGTCGGACGTGCTCGAGATCGCCAACCCCGCTTCCCTCGGGGTCGTGTGCTTTCGCGTCCGGCCGCGCGGGACGGAGCTGGACGAGGCCACGCTCGAGGAGATCAACGACCGGGTCCAGCGTCGCATCATCGAGACCGGTACCGCGATGATGTCCTCGACGCGACTGCGCGGGATCTACTCCCTCCGCCTGTGCATCCTGAACCACAACACCACCTGGAACGACGTGCGCAGGACGCTCGAGGCGGTCGAGCGCTTCGGCGTGGATGCGGCCGCTTCGCCGGTCACCTGACGTGCAGTCCCCGAGGGAGCCGGAGCCGGCGGACGAAGGGGCTTCGAGGACCGGCTCCGCCGACCGGGCCCGCGCGCGTGCGCGCCGAACGGCGGCGTGGGGAACGCTGGCGTTCACGGCCTGCCTGTCGGCTTCGCTGGGCGCCTGGGGCCTCCCGATACCCGACGCGGTTCTGCTCTCCGTGCTGCTCGCCGCGGTCCCCACGCTGTCGCTCGCCCAACTCCCACTCATCGGGCTCCAGACGATCCGGCGCATCCCGTCGTACTGGAGCTCGATCGTCACGCTGACCCTGCTCGGCGGGGCGTCGTGGGCGGTGGGGACGCGGACGGGCGGGGCGGCGGCGCTCGGGCTCGTTCCGCTCCCTGCCGTGCCGCTGGTGGGGTGGACGCTCCTCATGACCGCTCTGGCGCTCGGCCTCATCCTCGCCTTCCGGGAGGTGGAACGGCGCACGGGCCTGGGCGACGCCACGCTCCTGCGCCAGCTCGTACCCCGCACGGCTCCCGAGAAGCGGCTCTTCGTGGTCCTCTCGCTCGCCGCGGGCTTCGGGGAGGAATTCGCCTACCGCGGGTACGTGATCCCGGTCCTCGCGCCGATCCTCGGGACGGTAGGCGCCGCGACGCTGAGCACCGCGATCTTCGGGGTCATGCACGCGTACCAGGGTGCCACCGGGGTGCTGCGCGCCGCGCTCATGGGTGGCGTCCTCGCCTGGGGCTTCCTCGCCAGCGGGAGCCTGTGGCCTTCGGTTCTCGCTCATACCCTCATCGATGTCCTCGCCGGCGCCGTTCTCGGTGAACGGCTGCTGGCCCGGGAAGTGGAGTAGACACGACTATGGAAGTCGACCTCGCCCTCCTCGCCGACGCGGCCACGATCGACGGCGCCGGCAAGCTCAACATCCTCGGCATCTTCGATCGGCTCGCCACGAGCGCGTTTCCGACGCGCCACCCGCGCCTCAGCCTCGTGCTGCGCTTTTCGGCCGGGGTGCACGAGCTGGGCAAGCACGACGTCGTCATCGCGCTGCGCTCGCCCGACGGCAAGGAGGTGGTCCGGATCGACGGGGAGATGAACCTCGCCGGCGGGGCACGGGGCGTGAAGAGCGGGGTCCTGGTGCCCCACATCCTGAACCTCGACGGCCTGGTCTTCCCGACCGCCGGACGCTACGCGTTCGACGTCGTCGTCGACGGCGAGCACCACGTTTCGATTCCCCTCACCGTGGACGGCCCGTCCTCGTCGGCACAGGCGTGACGCCGGATTCCGCGGCCGGCCGACCCGACCCCCCGCGGGCCACGAAGTGCTTGCAGAAACCCGAGGCCGGGTGGATTAGTAGAAAGAAGGGAACGGCTTCCCCCAGGAGCACCCCGTGATCCTCCACGTCAGCTACGAAGAGCTCTCCGCGCTGCATGCGGGCGCGCGCGTGCTGCTGGGTGGACACGACGCCGGCGAGGGCCTCGTTCTGGCTCCCTGCCGGGAACGGGAGCGCGTGGAGGCGCTCCTGCCGCAGCTCGTCGGTGATCTCTCCGTGCGGACGCTGCACGAGCTCGCGGAGGTTCAGAAGGCGATCGATGCGATCGTCGACTGCCTCCGGATCGAGATGGAGGCGACCGTCGTCGCCACGCACGCGGCCGACGAGGGTGCCGTGGCCGCGTACTTCGACTACGCGCACGGGCTTACCGTGGCGCATCGCGTCGAGGAGATGGCCTCGGAGATGGAGGCACTCATCGAGCTGGTAACCGGAGCGCCGGCCACGGACGAGACGAGCCGGTCCTTCCGCTTCCCCGACTGACCGGGGCGTGTCCGCCCCGGACCGCCTCGCGGCGCTCGAGCGGATGCTCGAGAACCGCCCCGACGACACGCGCCTCCGATACGGCGTGGCCGTCGAATACCTGAAGGCCGGGCGCACCGAGGACGGCGTGCGGGAGCTCCGCCGCTACCTCGCCGAGGCGGACGACGAAGGGAACGGATGGGGGCGGCTGGGCGCCGCGCTCGCGGAGCTGGGCCGTGGGAATGAGGCGATCGAGGCCTACCGCACCGGGATCCGCGCGGCGGAGCGCCACGGACACCCGACCATGGCGGACGAGCTCCGGACGACACTGGAGGATCTCGCCCCTTAGAGCCGGGCGCGACCGTGATCGAGGGGACGGCCGCGGAGCGCTGAGCCGCTCCCGGCGCGGTCGGCCTCGTGTGCCCCGAACGCCGCTTGCCTGACCCCGCCCATTCGTAGAAGCTACCGCCGCGGAGCGGCCGCGCCGGGCCCTCCGCGTCCGATCGTTCTTGCGGCCGACGGTCGCACCCCTCGACAGCATTGCCCGGAGACGGAATGGCGACGGCCTCCCGACGGGAGCGAATCCTTCCGCGCACCCTCGAAGAGGAGATGCGCGAGTCGTTCCTCGACTACTCCATGAGCGTCATCGCCCAGCGCGCGCTCCCCGACGTGCGCGACGGACTCAAGCCCGTGCATCGCAGGATCCTGTACGCGGTGCACGAGATGGGACTCGGCCCCGACAGACCGTACAAGAAGAGCGCGACCGTCGTCGGCGACGTCCTGGGCAAGTACCACCCGCACGGCGACTCGGCGG
>JANQME010000436.1 GCA_028280205.1 Longimicrobiales bacterium | reverse complement strand
CGGCGTCCGCTCCCGCGGGGTGCCGTCCGTCGAAGGTGGCGACTCCGACTCGGGGCCCGGCCGCCCGTCGTCTCGCCGAAGAGCTTCTCCCGGCGGTGCGGGAGTTGGCCGCTCGTTTGCAGCTCGCCCGCCACGGCACGGACATCGACGACCGCACGGACCGGAGCCCCGCCTCGATCCGCTTCCGGGTCCGTCCCTGGAGGAGTCCGATGGACGAGGGCTCGGAACGCGTGCTTCCGGTGCTCGAGCTGGTCGAGGCTCCGGACGGCGCCGACATCCTGGCCCGAAGCTGGTACGATCCCTCGGCCCCGGAGCCCGACCTGAGCCTGCGCCTCCCGTTCGAGTCGACCGACCGACGCGTGGCCCGAATTCTGATCGACTTCGTGGAGCACACCCTCGACGTTTGAGTGCCGGCCCGCACAGCCGGTATCTTGCAGCGGTAGGCTCAGCTACGGGAGCCGAGCCCGACCCGGGAGAGGAACCGCGTGAAGCACACGTCCACCGCCCTCGCATTCGTCGGCTCGGCCGTCCTCCTGGTGGGCCCACCGGGCGTGCGGGCGCAGGCCACGGGGACGATCACCGGCACGGTGACGCTCGAACCGCCCCCACCTCCGCGGCGCTCCGCGAGCCGGTACGCCGGGGGATCCCAGCGCATCCAGATCATGCAGCAGACGCAGGCCGTGGTCTTCCTGCGTGGCGCCCCCGCGGGGGCGCCCCCGTCGGGCTACGACGACAATCCGCAGATGGTACAGCAGGATTCGCTCTTCGTCCCGTCCACGATCGCGCTGATGGTCGGAGGTACCGTCGACTTTCCCAACTCCGATCCGATCTTTCACAACGTCTTCTCGTATTCGAGCGCGAAGCGCTTCGATCTCGGCCGTTACCCGCAAGGGGAGTCACGCAGCGTGACCTTCGACCAGGCGGGTATCGTCGAAGTCGGATGTGAGGTGCACGACCACATGGCGGGTGCGATCGTCGTCACCGAGAATCCCTGGCACGCGGTGGCCGGGGAGGGCGGCACGTTCGTCATCGGTGGCGTGCCACCCGGCGAGTACACGCTCGTCGCATGGCACGCCGAGCACGACCAGGAGGAGCGGACGGTCACGGTCGAGGCGGGCGGCACGACGCGGATCGAGGTGGAGCTCCGGCGGTGATCCGGGTCCGGGAGAGCTTTCGCGCCAAGCTCCTCTCGGCCTTCCTCGCGACGGTCGGCCTCCTGCTCGTCGTCACCTTCGCCGTGGTCCGCACAGTGACGGAGCGCCAGGTCGAGGACGTGGCCGAGCGCACGGTCCAGCGCGCGGGTAACCTCTTCGAGGCCCGCAATCAGGTCCGACGCGAAGCGGTCACCGTCCTGTCGCGTCCGTTCACCGAGACCCCGAGGGCGATGCAGCGTCTCCGCCAGGCGCTCCGGGACAACGACCTGGAGTACCTGGCCGGCGAGCTGGTCTACGAGATGGATCTCCAGGCGCAGGAGGACGCACTCGTGGTCTTCACGAACGACGAGGGCCGCCCCGCGTTGACGATGGTCGCCGGCGAGGTCTACTTCGAGTCCGACCCGGCCGGGATCCAACCCATGGCGGAGCAGCTCCTCTTCGGCGACTCCCTCGAGACCCGCGGCTACCGGGTCCTCGACGGTACCATGTACGACGTTCGCGCGACCTACCTCGAGTACCGCCGTCAACCGGTCGGTACGGCCGCGATCGGTTTCCCGATCCGGGCCGAAGACATCGAGGAGATCGGTGAGGTCGGTGGCTTCGAAGGGTGCCTGGCGCACGACGGCACGTGCGTGGTGAGCAGCGCGGGGGTGTACCCGGAGCTCGAGGAGGCCATGCTCGCCTCCGTGGGCCGTACCCGGCCCCTCCGCATGGATTCGGGCGGGATGGAATGGTCGATCCGAGCGGAGCCGCTCGTCCCGAGCCGCCCCGGTGAAGGCCATCGCGTCGTGGCCGTTCCCCTCGGTACCGTCCTGGCGCCCTTCGACTCGATCCTTCGTGCGCTCTTCTTGGGAGGTGCCCTGGCTCTCACCCTGGCGGTGGCCTTCGGGGTCCGGCTGAGCCGCAGCCTCACCGACCCCGTGCGGGTGCTCGTGGACGCCTCCGGACGCGTCGCGGCAGGGGACTACGAGACGGAAGTGTCCATCGAGTCACGCGACGAACTCGGGACGCTCGCCTCCGCCTTCAACGACATGACGAAAGGGCTGCTCATGCGAGAGCAGTACCGCTCCGTCCTGAACAAGGTCGTCTCCCAGGACATCGCCGAGGAGCTGATGCGCGGAGACGTCGAGCTGGGTGGCGAGACCCGCGACGTCACCGTGCTGTTCGCCGATATCCGAGGCTTCACCTCGCTCACCGAGGCGATGGTCCCCCACGACGTGATCGCTCTGCTCAACGAGTGCATGGAGTACCTGGCCAGTGCGGTCGATCGGGAAGGCGGGGTGGTCGACAAGTTCATCGGAGACGAGATCATGGCCGTTTTCGGGGCTCCCGTGCGGCAGGAGGACCACGCGGTGCGGGCGTTGAGGGCCGCGCTGCTCATGCGTGACTGCCTGGTCGACTTCAACCGCCGTCGGACCGAACGGGGCGAAGGCGTCGTCGGCCTGGGGATCGGGATCGCGACGGGGCGGGCCGTCGCGGGCAACATGGGTTCACGCGACCGCATGAATTACACGGTCCTCGGCCGCACGGTGAACCTGGCGGCCCGCCTCACCTCGGAGGCCGCGGCCGGAGAGATCATCGTGAGCGACGCGACGCGCGAGGCCGCGGGTGTCGATTTCGTCGCGACCCCGCTGGGCGGGCGGGAGCTGAAGGGCTTCTCCGAACGCGTAGAGGTGTACTCGGTGGAAAGACTCGCGACCGGGACCGGTCCCCGTCTGGTTCGGGCGCTCGCTCCCCTGATTCTGGCAACGGCTCTCGGCGGGCCCGCCGCGGCCCCGGCCGCCGCGCAGCTTCCGACCCTCGCCGATGCGGGAATCGGGTATCTCTCGCGGGACGGCTCGGTCCAGCTCGATCTGAGCGGCCGTCTGGACCTGGAGAGCTACGTCTTCTCCAACGAGGAGGACGGCCTGTACGGCCTCGCGTTCGGGTCCGGCTTCCTCTTCGCCCCACGCGTCCGGCTCTTCCTCGACACCTTCTTCGGCGACCACGTCTACGGCCTCGTGGAATGGCGCGGCGATCGAGGCGAGGCCCCGACGGCGGACTTCTGGGAGGCCCGGGTCGAGCAGGCCTTCCTGCGCGTGACCACGGGGGACGGCACCGTTTCACTCCAGGGCGGCATCTTCGCCAGCCCATTCGGGTCCTATACGCAGCGCCACCTCACGGTCACCGACCCTTTCCTGCGTCCGCCTCTCCCCTACGACTACCGCACGGTCATCTCCCGGCGTTTCGCGCCGCGCGACGAGAGCGCCTTCCTGCGGTGGCAGGACAACCCGGAGGAGTGGCGCCGCGACGGAGCGCCGCCGGTGTGGGGCGTGCCCTATCAGTGGGGTGGGATGGCGACCGTGACGGTTTCGCGCGTGGCCGTGCGCATCGCCGCGATGAACACGCCGCCTTCGAGCGAGCCGCTCGACTGGTACGAGCTCGATCGGGTCGACGACGCCTTCTCGTGGATCGCTGGCCTGCAGGTGCGCGTCAGCCCGGAGCTGAACCTCGGGGCTTCGTACAACAACGGGCCGTACGTGCCGACCGACGTCGACAACGCACCGGCGTTTCCGCTTTCCGGGACGACGTACGACCAGGAGATCTGGGCCGTCGATGCTTCCTTCGCTCGCGGGCCCGTGATGCTGCGTGCCGAGTTCCTCCACGATGCGTGGGACGTGCCCAACCTGGACGAGCGCGCCGTCGACGTCGGGTACACCTTCGAGGCGCAGACCGACGTGGCCGCCGGATGGTCCGTGGCGGCGCGCTACGGTCGCCTCGACTTCCGTGAGCTCGGGCCCGGCCTCCGAGCGTGGGACTACGACGTCGATCGGATCGAGGCCGCGGTCGCGTACCGGATCGCGATCAACGCCGGTGTGGTGACGACGTATTCGACGACCACCAACGGCAGCGCCTCCGAGCCCCGCGGACATCTCGGCGGTGTACGGTTGTGGTGGGGGTTCTGAACATGCCGGGCACGGACCGCGCGCCGTCCGTGCCGTCGAGATGAGTGACGGGCGTGTTCTCGTGCCGTCCGGCATCGGGCCCCTCGACGAGCGGGTAGGAGGGCTCGAAGCCGGCGGGTCGTTCCTCGTCGTGGGGGCGCCGGGACCGGACAAGATGGTCGCCGCGCTGCAATTCGTTCACGCCGGCGTGCGCGCCGGCGAGCGGTGTGCGCTGGTCACGAACGCCGACGCGGAAGGGATCCTGAGCGTCGCCGCCGCGTGGGGGTTCGACATGGAGTCGGCCTGGCGCTCCGGTCACCTGCGGATCGTGGGGTTCAGGGAGGACTTCGAGCTCCGGGCCCTTCGCTCGAGTGCTCCGGAGGAGGTGTTGGAAGAGCTCGACGAGATCATCGGGCCGGACGTCGCCCGTGTGGCCGTCGATCCGGGATCCCTCTTCCTGGCGGGCGGCGCCCGGTCGCTGCTCGGTTCGACGTTCCTGGCCTGGGCACGTGGCCACGGCGCCACGGTCGTCTCGACGTTCTCCGTGGACGGGGGCGCTTCCGGTCTGCCGTCGTCCGCGGATTGGCTCCTTCACGCGACCACAGGTCGACTGCTGCTCGAGAAGCGCGGCGACGGGCTGTATCAGATCACCGTTGCGAGGGCGCTGCCCTCGGCCGGGGAGCGCGAGGAGACGATCTCGCTCGCGCTCGAGTCTGGCGGGGGGCTGGTCGAGCCGAGCGAGTACCCCGCGCGCCGTAGCGGCGATCGTGCCGGGATCGACGAGGGCCGTCTGCTGCTGCTCTCCCTCGGAGGCGAG
>JANQME010000412.1 GCA_028280205.1 Longimicrobiales bacterium | reverse complement strand
CGGGCGCACGAGGCTCGCCGGTCCGGGACGCCCTCCGCGGTGCACGGGGTCGTCGAGGCGCGACCGGAGCTCCTCGACCCCCGACGCAACGGCGACGTCGTGCTCTCGGCGAGCCGGCTTGAGGCGTTGGGCGCCTGCCCCCTACGCTACCTGCACGGGACCGTGCTCCATCTGCGGCCGCCCGACGATCCGGAGCACGACCCCGACGCGTGGCTCGATCCGCGCGAGCGCGGCAGTCTCCTGCATCGCGTCTACGACGCGACGCTGCGCGATGCGTGGGAGGGTGGCGTGAAGATCGCCGAGCCGCGCTTCGAGGAATTGGCGGTCGAGCGGTTGCGGCGGGGGATCGAGCGACTCCGGCACGAGGTGCCGATCCCGGGCGAGGGAACGCTCGCACGTGAGACCGCCGGCCTGGAGGAGGACGTACGCTCCTTCGTGCGTATGATCCGGGAGCACCCCCCGGATTACGCGGAGTTGGAGCTGCGCTTCGGGCTGGCCGGGGACGAGCCGGCCGAGCTTTCTCTGACCGGAGGTGCGCTCAAGCTGCGGGGCGCGATCGACCGGGTGGACGCGGATCTGGGTGGCCTGCACGTCGTCGATTATAAGACGGGAACGCCGTACGGCTTCGAGAAGGGCGTCTTCGACGGAGGCCGCAGACTTCAGCACGCAGTCTACGCGCACGTGGCCGAGCAGCGCCTCGACGGTCGGGTCGTGGACGGCCAGTACCACTTCCCCACGCGCCGGGGTCAGAACCAGACGTTCGTCTACGAGCGGGAAAAGCTCACGCCTCTCGACGACCTGCTCGACCTCATGCTCGACGGCGTCGCGGCCGGCCACTTCGTGCCCACCGACGACGCGAAAGACTGCTCCTTCTGCGACTTCGCCGAGGTGTGCCGGGCGGAGAGGGGCGAGTGGGGACGCGTCGAGTCGCCACTGGCCGAGTGGTCCGAGGAGCACACGAACGCCGGGATCCAGCCGGCGTTTGCGCACTTGAAGAAGGCGCGGACGTTCGAGGGGTAGGCGGACGGGCCGGCCTTCCGCTGACCGCCGAGGGCCCGAGAGTGGAGGGCCGAGGGCGGCGGCTCGGCGGTGGCAGGCGTCGCGCTCGTCGGCTCAGGCGTCCGGGTTCTCTCCCGACAGGATCGCGCGCAGGACGTGCGTGTCGATATTGCCGCCCGAGACGACCGCCACGATCCGTTGCTCGGCCTCGGGATCCTCGCGGCGCCGGAGTTCCAGTGCGGCCGCGACCGCGCTTCCTGCGGCGCCCTCGCCGATGACCCGCGCCCGGGTCGCCAGCATCCTGATCGCGTCACAGATCTCCTCGATCGTCACGACGAGGGAGCCGTCGAGCAGGGTCGAGGCGAGGGTCCACATCTCCTCCAGCACGCTGCCCCCTCCGATCCCGTCGACGAAGGTGGTCCGGCGCTCGACGGCGAGTGGCTCACCCGCCTCGAGCGATTCCGCGAGGGGCGCAGCCGTCTCCACCTCCGACGCATATACCCGGGGGTATCGCGGCGCGCCGTCGCGCTGTGCCGCCTCGTCCCGCTTCCCCTCGGGGCCCGCTCCGGCACGATCCGCATCGGGGCCCGTGTCGGCACGATCCGCATCCAGCCGGGCCCGCACGGCCGCCGCGATCCCCGTCGACAGCCCGCCGCCACCGTACGGTGCGACGATCACGTCGACGTCGGGCAGATCCTCGAGGATCTCGAGCCCGATCGTGCCGTTGCCCGCGATCACCGCCCGGTCGGCGACGGGATGGATGAAGAACCCGGACTCGTCGGGGTGGCCGTGCGCGCGGATCGTGCCCCACCACTCGTCCCACGGCAGGGGAACCGACGTGGCTCCGAGACGGCGAATCGCCTCGAGCTTCGCCTGCGGCGCCGTGTCGGGCACGACCACCCGGCACGAAAGGCCTCGCGTCCGCGCGGCCAGCGCGACCCCCTGCGCCATGTTCCCCGCGCTTGCGGTGTAGACGCCATCGACGAGCTCGGCCGGGTCGGCCAGCGCGATCGCGTTCGCCGCGCCCCGGATCTTGAACGAGCCGATCGGCTGCAGGCACTCGAGCTTGAGGTAGATGCCGGGGTACTCATCCAGCCGCACGAGCGGCGTGCGCACGGCGGATCCCGCGATGCGCCCGCGCGCACCGCCGACCTCCTCGAGCCCGGGTGCTCCGATGGGTTCCATGTCGGCATCGTGCGGAGTGACGGAGGTCCCGTCCAGCGTACCGTCACGATCGGGGTGTTGCGTCCCCGACTCCGGGGCTCCCTTTCGCTCTCCGACGCGCCAACCGACGTTGCGCAGATCGCCGTCGGACTCGAACCAGGAGCCCCCATGCGACGTCCTCGCGCCCTCTTTGCGATCCTCCTCGCGCTCTGCCTGCCCGTTCCCGCCTCCGCTCAGTCGATTGCGGAGCTCACCGCCGGGATGGAGTCCCAGGACGGCTTCATCCCCCTGCACTGGGACGCCTCGACCGGGCGACTCCACCTGGAGATCGACCGATTCGACGAGGACTTCCTGTACCTGCAGTCGCAGGCGACGGGGCTCGGATCGAACGGCCTCGGGCTGGATCGAGGGATGATCGGCTCCGAGCACATCGCGCGCTTCGAGCGGGTGGGCCCGAAGGTGCACTTCGTGCTCCAGAACCCCGGGTTCCGGGCCGAAGAAGGGCGGACGGAGGCGCTGGCGCGTTCGGTGCGGGAGTCGTTCCCCACGTCCACGGTCGCCTCGTGGGACATTATGACCGAGGACGCCGGCGCGGTGCTCGTCGACGCGACCGCCTTCTTCTACGAGGACGTCACGGGGATCGCGGATCGGCTGCGGGCTCGGGGCGAGGGCACCTTCCGGGTCGATCCGGACCGCAGTCGCATCCACCTGCCACGCACCCGAGCCTTCCCTGAGAACACGGAAGTGGAGGCCGCGCTGACCTTTGCCGGCTCGGATCCGGGGTCCGAGGTACGCAGCCACACACCGGACGGCCGCTCGCTGACGCTGCGCGAGCACCACTCCTTCGTGCAGCTTCCCGACGAGGGCTTCCGCCCGCGGGCGTTCGATCCGCGTATCGGGCTGTTCGCCATGTCCTACTTCGACTTCGGGAAGTCGTTCGACACCGACTACATGACGCGCTGGGCGCGACGGCATCGTCTTCAGAAGCGTGATCCGGGCGCGGCCATGAGCGAGCCCGTCGAGCCGATCGTCTACTACCTCGATCCGGCGGTCCCCGAGCCCTACCGCACGGCGTTCGAGATCGGTGGGCAGTGGTGGAACGAGGTCTTCGAGGCGGCCGGCTTCATCGATGCGTTCCGGATCCACGACATGCCGGCGGACATGGATCCGATGGACGCCCGCTATCACGTGATCCAGTGGGTGCACCGCACCGAGGCCGGCTCGTCGATCGGGCCGTCGTTCGTGGATCCGCGGACCGGCGAGATCATCAAGGCGGCCGTGCGCATGGACTCGCACCGCTCGCTGGCGGACCACAACCTCTACGCGGGCGCTCTGCCCGCCACGGGGCAGGGAGCCGGCGTGCCGGCGGAGCTCCACGGTTCGGTGCGACTCGGCGGGGCCGACCCCGGGCCGGAGTACTTCCTCGGTGCCGGGGGCGGCCTCGACTGGATCGCGACGCTCGACCCCGATATCTCGGCCGAGGAGTTCGCGATGGCCCGTCGGCGCCAGCACTCCGCGCACGAGATCGGCCACACGCTCGGACTCGCCCACAACTTCATCGCCGCCAGCTACGGGCGCGCTTCCGTCATGGACTACCCGGCGCCGCTCATCGAGGTGGAAGGGGGTCGGGTCCGGCTCGCCGACGCGTATCGGCCGGGGCCCGGCGCGTACGACTCCCTCGCGATCCGGTGGGCGTACTCGGAGTTCGACGAGAGTGAGGAGGCTGCGGCGCTCGAGGCGATCATCTCGGAGGGGATGGCACAAGGGCTGAAGTTCATCACGAACTCGGACGAGTCCGCCTCGTCCTCCTTCCCGGACGCCACGACGTGGATCAACGGCAGCGACGTGCTCGACGAGATGGATCGCCTGAACGGGGTCCGTCGCGTGCTGATCGACCGCTTCGACGAAGCGGCGATCGCGGAAGGGGAGCCGATGTGGCGACTCGGTGAGCGCTTCGTGCCCGTGTACCTCCACCACCGCTTCCAGCTCGGCGCGGTGATCAAGACGGTGGGTGGGATGGAGTTCCGGTACGGTGTCCGCGGCGATCCACTGCCGGTGACCGAGGTGATCGGGGCGGATCGGCAGGGCCGGGCACTCGACCAGCTCGTGGAAGCCCTCTCGCCCCAGGCGCTCGACGTACCCGAAGAGGTACTCCGACTGCTCGCACCCCGTCCGTTCGGCTATGCCGCGATCCGCAAGGACTTCGAGTCGCGGGCGGGTCCGGCCTTCGACCACCTCGGGATCGCGCGTACCCTCTCCGACATGGTCGTGGGCGGGGTGCTGGACGAGTCCCGGATGGCACGCGTCGCGGCGTTCCACGAGCGCGACGCCTCGCTCCCGAGCCCGGAGCAGGTGGTGGGTCGATTCGTGGACGGACTGTGGAGCGCGCCGGCCACGAACCCCCTCGCCCGCGTGCCGCAGCGCGCGTTCGTCGACGGCCTCGTCGACCTCGCCGCGAGCTCCTCGGCGACGGTCGAGTCGCGGGCGGCGGCGGAGTGGGGTCTGCGCCGGATCGCCGAGCGGGCGGCCCGGACGGCGACCACGGCCTTGGAAGACCCTTCGCTGAGCGCGCACGCCGAGCTCGTGGCGGCCGACATCGAGCGCTTCCTCGAGCGGCGATTCGAGGGAGGGGAGCGGACCGACGCACTCGCTCCGCCCTCGGGCACTCCGATCGGCAGCCGCCGGTGAGGTGGTGAAGTGATGGGGGCCGCGAGAACGGCGCCGCTCCTGCGGCAGCGACCGCGCTCGACGCGGGCCTGAGGCGGTGACGCTCGAGCTGACCGAACCCGAGCGCGATCTGCTCGGCGGGGCGGGCGGGGAGGCCGCCGCGCTCGCCATGCGCGTCGTGGTGTCCGCGGCCGAGCTTCTGGGCGCCCGGAAGCTGACGGAGATCCGCTCGGCGCACATCGACGGCTGCCTGCACCACGGCGACGGAGGCGTCGAGTTCGCCGAGACGCTCGTACGGGGCGGGGGCCGCGTGGTGGTGCCGACGACGCTCAACGTCGGAGCGCTCGACCTCCTGCATCCGGGTGTCGTGCGGGCCGCTCCCGAGCGGACGCGGATGGCCCGGCGCCAGATGGACGCCTACGTCCGCATGGGCGCCGAGCCGACCTTCACCTGCGCCCCGTATCAGATCGGACACGAGCCGGGGCTCGGCGAGCAGGTCGCGTGGGGCGAGTCGAACGCGATCGCATTCGTGAACTCCGTACTCGGCGCCCGGACGGAGCGGTACGGCGACTTCCTCGACGCGTGCTGTGCGCTCACCGGACGGGCCCCTCTGCACGGGCTGCACCTCGAGGCCAACCGACGGGCCACGGTCGCGATCGACGCGAGCGGCGTGCCCGAGTCGTTGGCGTCGCGGGACGTCTTCTACCCGGTGCTGGGGACGTGGCTCGGGTGGGCGGTGGGCGACGAGATTGCGGCGATCGTCGGGCTCGCGGCCCACCCCACCCGTGACCAGCTCAAGGCACTCGGTGCCGCAGCGGCCTCGTCCGGCGCGGTCGCCCTCTTCCACGTCGTCGGGGCGACACCCGAAGCGCCGACGCTCGAGGCCGTGCTCGGGGCGGGCGAGCCCAGGGAGATCCGGCTGGACGCTGATATGCTGCGCGCGGCGCGGGCCGGTCTCAGCACCGCGGAGGGCGTGGAGCGCATCGACGCGGTTGCGGTCGGCAGCCCCCACTTCTCGATCGACGAGTTCGAACGGCTGGCGGAGCTGGTGGGCACGGGGGCGGCGCCCTTCGCGGTTCCCTTCTACGCCTGCACCGCGCGCGACACGCTGGCGGAGCTGGAGGCGCGCGGACGGGCCGTGTCGATCCGGGCCGCGGGTATCGCGATCGTCGTGGATACGTGCGTGGTCGTCACGCCGATTCTGCCCGCCTCGGGCGGCGTACTCATGACCAACTCCGGCAAGTTCGCGCACTACGGTCCCTCGAACACCGGATACGACGTCGCGTATGGGAGCCTGAAAGAGTGCGTCGCCTCTGCGCGCACGGGCCGGCTCGTACGGGACGAGGGGTCGTGGACCTGGTGAGCGCAGCAGGTGTGCACGGGCGGATCCTCCTCGGGGGTCGGGCCCGCGGCCCGCTCCTGCGTCTCCGCCGGCCGATCTCGTTCTGGGGCGGGATCGATCCGATCGCCGGAACGGTGGTCGATCCCCGGCACCCCGACGTGGGGGTCTCGATCCGGGGAACCGTGCTCGCGATCCCTGCGGCGATCGGCTCCAGCTCGTCGAGTGCGATCATGTTGGAGCTGATGCGTGAGGGGACCGCACCGGCTGCCATCCTCATAGGCCGGGCGGATGCGATCCTCGCCCTGGGCGCCGTGGTGGGGCGGGAGCTCGGCTACGCTGCTCCGCCCTTCATCGAGGTGCCGATCGAGGCGCTGTCGCCGTTCGGCGACGGCGAGGTCGTCGAGGTGAAAGAGGACGGTTCGATCGACCGGCCCGGGCCCGGGCGGTGATCGGCTTCCCCATGCGTCGTCATCCCCCCGCACACCGATCGACCACCCTGAACCCCGGCCTGTATCCCTTCAGTAGTGCACACGGCGTGCCACGATGGTGGAGTACGCTGAGGTCCATGGTCTGCGGCCGTTTGCGGAGGTTCGGTGGGATCGGTCACGCGTGGGAGGCGCCGTCGGCTGTTCGGCACCGGGACGGGATGTCGCGCGGGTGGGACGACTTCCCCGCGATCGGCGTCGCCGACAGATTTGCGGCGTGACCGATACCGGCATCCTCCCGCTCCCGCTGCCCGATGCCCCCGCCCGGACACGTGTCCTCGCAGAGCTGGACGCCAACCTGCTCGTCCAGGCGGGGGCCGGCTCCGGGAAGACGACGGCGCTTGTGGGGCGGATGGTCTCGCTCGTCGCGTCCGGCGCGGCGGAGGTCGAACAGGTCGCCGCCGTCACCTTCACCCGCAAGGCGGCCGCGGAGCTCGCAGAACGCTTCCAGACTCGGCTCGAGGAGCGGATCGCGGAGCTGCGCGCGGCTCTCGCCGACGGCTCCGCCGCCCCGCCGGACGGGGAGGTCGACGACGATCGGGAGCTGGAGGACGATCCGGAGCTGATCCTCGAGCGGATGGAGCGGGCCCTCGACGAGATCGACCGCGCCTTCGTGGGCACGATCCACTCCTTCTGCGCCCGCCTCCTGCGCGAGCGCCCCCTCGACGTCGGGCTCGACCCGGCGTTCGAAGAGATCCCCGTGGAGGAGCGCGTACCGCTTCGGCGCCACTTCTGGGACGCGTACCTCGAGCGGCTCGCCCGCGAGAGCGATCCGGTGCTGGAGGAGCTGTCCCGGGCCGGCCTGCGCTCGGCGACGCTCTTCGCACTCTTCGACCGGCTCGTCGAGAACCCGGATGTCGACTTCCCCGCCGACGCGCTCGAACCGCCGTCGATGGCGGACGTCGGACCGATCCGCGCCGGGCTGGACGGCCTCGTCGATCGGGCGTGGGAGCTCATGGACGAGATGCCCCCGCCCCGCGGCTGGGACTCGCTCCAGAAGAAGCTCCGCCGGCTGCACTTCGAGCGGGAGATCACGGAGTGGAGGGAGCCGAGCGACTTCTTCGAGGCCGTGGCGCTCCTCTGCAAGTCGGGAAGCGAGCACCGCACCACATTCAACCGTTGGCGCGACAAGGAGATGGCGCGCGCGCTGCTCGAGGACGTCAATGCGTTCGGGGTGGGCGCCACTCCGGCCCATCGCCTCGTCGACCTGTGGTACGCGCACCGGTACGCGTTGACGATCCGTCTCTGCCGCTCCGCTGCGGTCGCGTTCGAGGAGCATCGCATCCGGACCGCCCGCCTCGACTTTCAGGACCTCCTCGTGCTCGCGGCGCGGCTGCTGCGCGAGAACCCGGCCGTGCGTCGGCAGCTCGGCGAGCGCTACCGCCGGCTCCTGGTCGATGAGTTCCAGGACACGGACCCGCTCCAGGCGGAGATCATGCTGTTGCTCGCCTCCGAGCCGGACGACGTGGGCGAGTCCGCCGATCCGGCCGACTGGCGGACGGCCACGCCGCGCCCCGGCGCTCTCTTCGTGGTGGGTGACCCCAAGCAGAGCATCTACCGCTTCCGCCGCGCCGACATCCAGCTCTACGGCTTCGTGCGGCGGCGCTTCGAGGAGTTCGGAGACGTCCTCCGGCTGTCGACGAACTTCCGCTCCCGGCCCGCGATCGGCGACCTGGTCAACGGGCGCTTCGATGACGACCGCTTCTTCCCCGCCGAAGCCACCGCGGAGCAGGCTGCCTTCGAGCGCCTCGACACGCGACCCCCCGCCGGTGAGGTCCCCGCGGAGGGCGTCTTTTTCTACCGACTCCAGCCGGACGCCTCGAACAAGCCCGCCGCGGCCGCGGACGACTCCGTCCGGCTGGCCGCGTGGATTCGGGGCCGGGTCGACGCAGGCGAGCGGCTCCCGGAGGACTTCCTCGTCCTCACGCGCGGTCGCGGTCAGCTCGCGGCCTATGCGAACGCGCTCGAGGCCCGTGGCCTTCCGGTTCAGGTCACCGGGGCGGGGATCGGCGTGGAGGCCGAGCCCCAGGAGCTCGCCGTGCTGCTCCGGTGCCTGATCGATCCGACGAACGCCGTCCGGGTCGTGGCGGCCCTGGTCGGGCTCTTCTCCGGGCTCGACTACGAGCAGCTCGTCCGCCACCGACTGGCGGAGGGGCGCTTCGACGCCATGTCGCCCGGCGATGGGGGAGACCCCGAGGTTCTGGAGGGCCTTCGCCGACTGCACGGGTGGTGGCGGCGTGCGACGACCGAGCCGGCCGACGTCTTCATCGGGTGGCTCGTCTCCGAGCTGGGCCTGCTCCCCTTCGCCGCCGCCGGCGAGCTCGGCGCGCTGCGGGCCGGCGCGCTGCTCTACGCGCTCGACGCGGTGCGGGGGGCGGCGCTCGCCGGCGACACCTCCCTGCCCGGCGCCCTCGCCGCAGTCGAGGCGGCGTTGGACCTGCGGGAGGCAGAAGCACCGCTCGAGCCCGGCCGCTCGGACGCCGTCCGACTCATGAACCTCCACCAGGCGAAGGGACTCGAGGGCACGGTCGTGGTGCTGGCCGATCCGACCGACCACGCGCTGCGGGCGCCGGACGCGCACATGACGCGCTCCGCGGACGGCCGGGCACGCGGCTTCCTGCGGGTGTCGGAGTCCAGGGGAGGCTTTCGAGGGTCCCGCGATCTCGCGCGGCCGTTCGGGTGGGCCGAGCACGAGGCCCGGGAGCGCGCCTTCGACGAGGCCGAGGAAGTCCGGCTCCTGTACGTCGCCGTGACCCGTGCCCGCGAGGAGCTGGTCGTCGCGCGATGGGAGGAAGGGCGCGGTGACTCCGCCTGGTCGCCGCTCGACGCGTGGCTCGACGAGCACGCCACCGAGCTGACCCTGGTGCGCGCCGATCCGCCGGCCGCGGAGGAGATCTCGCTGGAGCCCGAGGCGAT
>JANQME010000368.1 GCA_028280205.1 Longimicrobiales bacterium | reverse complement strand
GACGCAATCAGCGATCTGTGACTAAATGCCGGGAAGCAGGCAAATATGGAACTGTCTGCTTAAAGGACAGTTTTCTTTGCGACGTAGAAGCCCGAAGGGTGCACCACGAAGTCGACGATCGCCGTCGTGGCGCCGAGAACGCCCGCCACGGCCCACCGTCCCCGTCCACCGCTCAACCAGAGCGTCGCGGTGGCGAGGACGCCCGCGGCCAACCCCGTCTGGGACGCCACGATCCAGTGCCCGAGCCCGAGCGCGAGGACGTTGCCCTGGACCATCGTGAGAAGGCAGGCGAGAGCCGACTCCGTCACGTTCTCGACCAGCGGACCCGCCCGGCGCACGACGCTCGCGTCCGGGTCGATCCGCGTGGCGCAGCTGAGCCCCAACGGCTCGGTCTTGGCGTTCATTCCTCGGCCTCGAGCGTCATGAACAGGTTGTTGAGCGACTCCGAGAGTGTCGGGTGCGAGAGCACGGCGTCGCGCAGCGTGGTCCACGGAAGCCCACCCATCATGGCGACCTGCAAGACGCTCACGACTTCCCCACCCTCCACTCCGAGGATCGTGCCTCCGAGGATCCGGTCGGTGCGCCGCTCGACGACGGCCTTCATGAAGCCGCGCGTCTCGTTCATCTCGATGGCCCGCGCGACCCTCGTCATCGGGAGCTTCGCGACGCGGTAGTCCAGACCGGCCGCCTCCGCCGCCTGCTCGTCCATGCCGACCCGGCCGAGCTGTGGATCGGTGAACATCGTATACGGAACGATCCGGTCCGCGGCCGTCGCCCCGCCCGGGCCGAGCACGTTCTGCCGGATCACGCGGTAGTCGTCGTACGAGGTGTGGGTGAAGGGCGCCGAGCCGACGACGTCTCCGAGTGCCCAGACGCCGTCCGCGCTCGTCTCGCGTCGAGCGTTGGCGACGATCTCGCCACGCTCTCCCACTTCGACACCCGCCGAGTCGAGGTTCAAGAGGTCGGAGTTGGACGTGGTCCCGATCGCGGACATGAGATGCGTGCCCCGAATCGTCCGCTCGCCCTGCGCCGTGCGGACGAGAAGCTCCACGCCCCCGTCGGGGTCCGGCGCCACCCGCAGCGCATCCGCGCCGTTGAGCACGCGGATCCCCTCCTCCTCGAAGATGCCGGTCAGCGCATCCGAGACGTCCTCGTCCTCGCGGCTCATCAAGCGGCGCTTCTCGACGATCGTCACGTCGGAGCCGAAGCGGCGGAACATCTGGCCGAACTCGCATCCGATGAAGCCGCCGCCCAGCACCACGAGGTGTCCCGGCACCTCGCCGAGCTCCATGATCGAGGTCGCGTCGAGCCACGGCACCTCGTCGAGGCCCGGAAGGTCGGGCGTGCGGAGGCGTGCACCGACGTTGATGAAGACGTGGTCCGCGGTGAGCCGGCGGGTGCCGCCCCCGTTCAGCTCGACCTCGACCTCGCGGGCGCCGGTGAAGCGGGCCGTGCCGAGAATCAGCTCGAGCGTCTCGTGGCGCTCCATGCCCCGACGGCTGGCCGCGCTCCAAGAATCGACGATGTCGCGCTTGCGCGCCCGCACGGTCTCGAGCTCCACATGCACGTCCCCGGTGTGGACGCCGTACTCGGGTCCGCGCCGGGCGAGGTGCGCCACGCGTGCGCTCGCGATCATCGTCTTCGTCGGCGTGCATCCCCGGATCACGCACGTCCCACCCACCCGATCCTTCTCGACGATCGCGGTCCGCCACCCGGCCTCCGCGAGCGCGCCCGCCAGGGGTTTGCCGCCCTGCCCGGTGCCGATGATGATGGCGTCGAGCTGCTCGGTTCCCGCCATGTCGATCCTCGCTCTCGGGGAGTCGATGCGCACGTGGGTCCGTCGGTGCACGAACCGCCAGGCCGGAGCTCGGGTTCCAGCTCACGCCCGAACGTGGCGCGAGGGTCGTCGGCGTCTTGCGCCGCCTACGGGCGGTGGCATGATACCGCTTCCGTCCCGCGCCGGACGTCGGCCGTGACGGATCGTCCACTGCGCGACCTCAGACCGCTCCGCACCATGCACCCCATCCGGCAACCTCGCCCTCCGCGCCGTCACCCTCTGTCCCGCATCCTTCTCGCGGCCACGAGCACGCTCGCACTCGTACCCCTACCGACGAGCGCTCAGGTACCGTCGCTCGCCGAGGCACTCTCCGGGCTGGAGTACCGTGAGATCGGGCCGGCGCTCATGGGGGGACGCGTCTCCGATCTGGCCGTCGTCGAGTCCCGGCCGCAGACTTTCTTCGTCGCCACGGGCTCGGGCGGGCTGTGGAAGACGGAGAACCACGGTACGTCTTGGACGCCGCTCTTCGACGACCAGCCGACGAGCTCGATCGGCGACGTGACCATCGACCAGTCCAACCCGAACCTCGTCTGGGTCGGGACGGGCGAGCCGCAGAACCGGCAGTCTTCACCGTGGGGCAACGGGGTCTACAAGTCGACGGACGGGGGGGCGACGTGGGCGCCCATGGGCCTCGAGGAGACGAAGCACGTCGCGCGGATCCTCATCCACCCGCGCAACCCGGACGTGGTGTACGTCGCGGCGGTCGGAGACCTCTGGGCGTCGAACCCGGAGCGTGGCGTCTACCGCAGCGACGACGGGGGCGAGACGTGGGACCTCGTCCTCTTCGTCGACGAGCACACCGGTGCGATCGACCTGGCGATGGACCCGAACGATCCGAAGACGATCTTCGCCGCCATGTACCAGCGCCGGCGCACGGGCTTCGGCTTCAACGGGGGCGGACCGGGGAGCGGACTCTGGCGGACGTCGGACGGGGGCGAGACGTGGGTCGAGCTGACCGAGGGGCTGCCGGCCGGGGACAAGGGCCGGATCGGTGTCGACGTCTTCCGCGGGGATGGGAATCTCGTGTATGCGCTGGTGGAAGCAGACGCGCGCCGCGCCGACGGTGAATTCGGCGGCGGGAACGGGACGGGCGAGAGCGGCCTCTTCCGTTCGACCGATCGGGGCACGACGTGGGAGAAGGTGTCGGACACGAACCCCCGGCCGATGTACTACTCGCAGGTGCGCATCGACCCGAGCAACCCGGATCGAATCTACGTGCTCGGGACACGGCTCCTGGTCTCGGACGACGGCGGAAAGACCTTCCGCAGCGACGGTGCGGTGCAGATCCACGTCGACCACCACGCGCTGTGGATCAACCCGGACGACCCCGACCACCTGATCCTCGGCTCGGACGGCGGCGTCTCGGCATCGTGGGACGGGACGGGGCACTGGCGCATGTTCGACAACCTCGCGCTCGGCCAGTTCTACACGATCTCGTACGACATGCGCGACCCGTACTACGTGTGCGGCGGCCTGCAGGACAACGACCCGTGGTGCGGTCCCTCGAACACGAGGTCGTTCCACGGCATACGCCACCAGGACTGGTACGAGACCGCCTACGGCGACGGCTTCTGGACCGTCGTCGATCCCACCGACTCGACGATCGTCTTCTCCGAGTCGCAGGGCGGAAACATGAACCGCTACGACCTGATCACCGGCGAGAAGACGCCGATGCGGCCGATCACGGGGCCGCGCGAGGACGGGGACACGGCCAAGGAGTACCGCTTCAACTGGAACTCCCCGCTCCTCATCTCCCGGCACGATCCGGCCACGATCTACCTGGGCGCCAACTACCTCATGCGCTCGCGCGACCGCGGGATGTCGTGGGAGGAGGTGGGCGGCGTGGACCTGACGAAGGGAATCGAACGCGACGAGCTGGTGATCATGGGCGTGCCCGGGACCGAGCCGATGATGTCGATCCACGACGGCATCTCGACGTACGGCAACCTCACCGTCGTGGGCGAGTCGCACTTCACGCCCGAGGTGATCTGGGCCGGCACGGACGACGGGAACGTCCAGGTGACCACGGACGGCGGCACGACGTGGGCGAACGTGGTCGAGAACCTCCCCGACCTGCCCGAACGCACCTACGTGAGTCGCCTCGCGCCGTCGGCGCACGATCCCGAGCGGGTGTACGCGACGTTCGACGGCCACCGCAACGGCGACTATACCGCGTACGTCTACGTCACCGACGATTTGGGCGAGAGCTGGCGGCGCATCGACGATGGGCTGCCGGACGGGTGGTCGGTGAACGTGCTCGCCGAGCACCATCGGGCCGAGAACCTGCTCTTCGTGGGCAACGAGGTGGGCGTGTACGTGTCGCTCGACCGCGGCGAGAGCTGGACCCGGATGAAGGCCACCCTCCCGACCGTCCCGGGCGACGACCTGGCGATCCACCCGCGCGAGAACGATCTGATCGTGGGAACGCACGGGCGCAGCGCATGGATCATGGACGACATCTCGCCGCTCGAGCACCTGGCGTCCCACCCGGACGTCCTGGCCCGGACGGCCGAGGTCTTTCCCATGAAGAAGACGATCATGTGGGCGCAGAAAGGGGACTGGCCCTTCTACGGCGCCACCTACTCGGCCCCGAATCCGCCACGCGCGGTGCGGGTACGCTACTGGCTTCGGGAAGACGCGCCCCCGCGAGCCGGCCAGGACGAGGGCGATCGCGATGGGCGCGACGAGCCCGGCCCGGTGGAGCTGACGGTCGCCGACGCGTCCGGCAACCACGTCCGCACGCTGGAAGGCCCGGGCGAGGCCGGCCTACACGAGATCCTGTGGGACTGGCGGCACGATCGCCCGTACGAGCCGGATGAAGAAGAGGGCGAGGGCGGCGGCTTCGGGGGTGGCGCTCCGCAGGGTCCGATCGTCCTGCCGGGCACGTACACGGTGAGCCTCTCGGTCGGTGATGAGCGCTTCTCCTCGACGGTCGAGATCGAGGCCGATCCGCGTCGCCCCATGACCACGGCCGACCGAGCGGCCCGGCAGGAGGTGCTCACGTCGCTGCACGAGCTCGCGCGTCCCCTTCACGAGGCGACACAGGCGGTCGAGCGGCTCGCCGAGCAGATGGACGACGCACGCGCGCTCCTCGACGGGTACCCCGACGCCCCGGCCCGCCTGCCCGAGGAGCTCGACGCCATCCGCGCGGAGATCGAGGAGATCGAGGAGGGGCTGGACGAGGCCCGGGGCTGGACGCGCGTCGCCGGCGCGATCCAGGGCTCTTCGACGGTGCCGACGGAGGATCAGCTCTGGCAGGTCGACGCCGCGTGGGATGCGGTCCCGCCCCTCGTCGAGCGGCTGAACGTGCTCATCGCGACCCGCGTGCCCGCCCTGAACACCGCGCTCGACGCGGAGGGAGTGCGCCCCGATCCGGGGGCACGAATCACGGTGCCGTCGCGCGGGCGCTGACGGAGAACCGACTCCCCGAGTAACTGCATATGCAGGGGTTGACCCTGTAGTGCAGCACTCGGTACTATAGGGTGAGACCCTGCAGCTCAGCTTCCGCCCCTCTGGTCGACCGCCATGAAACGATCCGCACTGGAACGAGCAGCCCTGGGACACCTTCCGCTCACGCACGTGGTTTACCACGTCCTCCTGTCGTTGTCGGGGGCGTCCCGGCACGGCTACGGGATCATCAAGGACGTGGAGGATCGTACGGGGGGGCGGCTGGTCCTGGAGGCCGGAACGCTCTACGCCGCGATCAAGCGGCTGCGCGACGACGGGATGATCGACGACCGGCCCACCCCCGTCGGCGAAGACGCGCGACGACGCTACTACGGACTTTCGGAGCTGGGCCGCGCCGTCCTTCGCGCCGAGTCGCTGCGTCTCGAAGAGCTGGTCGAGCTGGCCCGGAGTGCCCGGGTGCTTCCGGGCGGGGAGCGGCCGGCGTGACACGCGGCGCGCAGGCGTACCGGGCGCTCCTTCGGCTCATGCCGAGGAGCTTCCGGGACGAGTACGGAGACGAGATGTGCCGGGTGGCCGACGAGCAGCGGCGGGCCCTCGGGAACGAGGTCGGACGATTCGCCGCGGCGCTCTTCTGGCTCCGCCAGAGCGGAGCGCTGCTGCGGGCAGCCGCGGGGCTGCACCGCCACGAGAACGGGAGAACGGGAGGGATGACGATGGATGGGTTCACACAGGATATCAGGCACGCGGTTCGCGCCCTCGTTCGGCGGCCGGGCTTCTCGCTGCTCACGATGCTCACGCTGGGGCTCGGCATCGGCGCCACGACGGCCATCTTCAGCGCCGTGCACACCGTGGTGCTCCGGCCGCTCCCGTACGCCCAACCCGAACGCGTCGCGGTTCTCTTCCGCGCCGATGTCGAGACGGGCGAGCGCAGCGACGGCGTCTCGGCCGCGAACCTTCGGGACCTCCGCGAGCAGGCGACGCTCTTCTCGCACGTCGCCGTCGCCGAGCCGTGGAGCCTCGACCTCCAGGTGGACGCCCGAGTGGAGAGCCTCCGGACGTGGACCGTCGGGCGCGGCTTCTTCGACGCCATCGGGGCCGAGGCCGAGCTCGGACGGACCTTCACCGAAGCCGACTACGACGAGGGAGGGACCGCCGTCGTCGTGCTCAGCCAGCGCACCTGGCGGAACCGCTTCGCGGGCGACCCGGCGATCCTCGGGACCGGCATCGCCCTGGACGGCGACAGCCGCACGGTGGTGGGGGTGATGCCGTCGAGCTACCGCTTCCCCGACGCCGCGGAGGCGTGGATCCCGCGCGTCGACCAGCCGTGGGACGAGAACTCGCGCGCGGCCGACTACATGGCGGGTGTCGCACGCCTGCGCGACGGGGCGACCCTCGAGCAGGCGAACGCCGAGATCGAGCGGATCGCGGCCGGGCTGCGCGCCTCGCACCCGGAGCCGAACGGAGATCTGGCGTGGGACGCCGTCCCCCTTCGGGAGCACCTCCTCGGAGATGTCAGCTCCCCGCTCTTCGTGATCCTGGCGGCCGTGGCGTTCGTGCTCCTGATCGCCTGCGCCAACGTCGCGGGCCTCATGCTGGCCCGCGGAGCGCAGCGGGAGCGCGACTTCGCCTTGCGGGGCGCCCTGGGCGCGGGCACCGGCCGGCTCATGGGGACCGTCGCCGCGGAGAGCCTCGTACTGGCGGCGCTGGGGTGCGCGCTCGGCGTCGGGCTCACCTACGGGGGTGTCCAGGTGATCCGGGCCCTGGGGCCGGACCACCTGCCTCGCATCGACGAGCTCGCGGTGGATGGAACGGTCCTGGCCTTCGCCGTCGCGGTCACGGGGCTGGCGGCCATCCTGTCGGGCCTCGCGCCGTCGTTGCGTCTCTCGCGCCCCGACCTCCGCGGCGCGCTCGGCGACGGGGCCCGTGGCTCGTCCGAAGGTCGAGGGGCGAGCCGGACGCGCTCGCGCCTCGTGGTCGCGCAGGTTGCGGGCGCGGTCATCCTCCTGACGGGAGCCGGCCTGCTCCTGCGCAGCTTCGGCGTGCTCATGGACAAGGAGCTCGGCTTCGACCCGGACGACCGGCTCGTGCTGCAGATCTTCGCCTACGACTACGAGTCGCCGGAGGAGGCGCGCACGGTCGTCGACCAGGCCGTGGCGTCGATGGAGGCCCTGCCCGGCGTTACGGGCGTCGGGATTACGAGCGACCTCCCCGGCGCTACGGACGGCACGATCGCCAAGATCGACATCACCCTTCCCTTCACGATCGCCGACCGGGACCCGCCTCCGCAGGGCCAGGAGCCGGTCGCCGCCATGTCGCGCGTCTCGCCCACGTACTTCGACGTGATGGAGATCTCGCTCGTGGCGGGGAGGTCGTTCGACCTCACGGACGATGCCGAAAGCGTGCCGGTCGTCATGGTGAACGAGGCGCTCGTCCGACGGCACTTCGCCGACGCGGATCCGCTCGGTGAACGGCTCGTGATCGGCCGGGACCGGAGCGCGACGCCCCGTGAGATCGTCGGCGTCGTGGCCGATACACGCCCGCTCGGGCACGCCTCGGAGCCCCGGGCCGAGTTCTACCTGCCGCTCATCCAGTCGCCGACCGGCTCGCTCACCTTCGTGGTGCACACCGAGGTAGCGGCGGAGACGCTGACGCAGGCCGCCACCGAGGCCATCTGGAACGCCAACCCCGCCCAGTCGGTCTACGGCACGACGACGATGGGGTCGCTCCTCGGTGAGTGGCTGAAGGAGCGGCGCTTCAACCTCTTCCTCATCACGACCTTCTCGGCGATCGCCATGATCCTGTCGGCGATCGGGCTCTACGGACTGATCTCCTTCTCGGTGGAGCGGCGCCTCGGCGAGCTGGGGATCCGCCGGGCGCTGGGCGGGCGCTCCGGCGACCTGCTCGGCATGATCCTGGGCGAAGGCGCGCGGCTGGCGGGCACGGGCCTCGCCATCGGTCTCGTGAGTGCCTGGTACCTGACGCGCTTCATCCGGAGCATGCTCTTCGAGGTCCAACCCACCGACCCGCTGACGCTGGCGGGGCTGGGTGCCGTCGTCTTCACGATCGCCGCGATCGCGACGCTCGTGCCGGCGCTGCGGGCGATGCGGGTGGATCCGGTGGAGGCGCTCCGGAGCGAATAGGCGCGGAGGCGTTCACCGGTCGGGGGGAGCGTCCCGCTCGCGAGCGGGCGCGCTCCCCGACGCCCGCGACCTGCGAGGCTCGCCGGCCTCTGGCGTCGGCGGGCGTTCCGGCGTCCATTCTCCGGTGTGAGGCCGGGTCGACCCTTCCCCCAATGGGCCGACGCCATGAGCGACCGGATGAAGCGACACCTGGCGGCCGTGATGTTCACGGACGTGGCAGGCTACAGCGCGTTGATGCAGGCGGACGAATCAGCCGCCGTGCGTTCGCGCGAGCGGCATCGCGGGGCCCTCGAGCAGAATCTGGAGGGGCGCGGCGGGCGCCTCCTTCAGTACTTCGGCGACGGAAGCCTCAGCATCTTCGACAGCTCCGTCGAAGCCGTCCGCGCCGCGGTCGGGATCCAGCGCTCGCTCGCCGGCGATCCCGCGCTCCGGATCGGGCTGCATGCGGGCGACATCGCGTACGACGTGCAGGGCGCCTACGGCGACGCGATCAACATCGCGGCCCGTCTCGAGGCGATCTGTCCGTTGGGTGGCGTCACGATCTCGCAGAAGATCTACGACGACGTGCGGCGCCACCCCGAGTTCCGGGTCGTGCCCGTAGGCGCCGTGCGCCTCAAGAACGTACAGGATCGGGTTCCGACGTACCTCGTCACGATGGACGGTCTGGAGCTCCCCACCGAGGGCGTCGTGGTCGCGGAAGCCGACGGTCCCGGGGATGACGGCCTCGGGGAGGACCTCGGTGACGCAAGAGCGCGCCGCGGCCTCCCTCCCACGGTCGTGGAGCGCCTCGACGAACTGAACCGCTACGCCGCCGGCTCGCTGGCCGGCGGCACGGGCGTGCCGGGCCGGGTTCCGCTCGTCGGTCGCCGCTCCGAGCTCGACGCGATCCGCCGCGCCGTGGAGCGGGCCGAGCAGGGACAGAGCGGCACCGTGGTCCTGCGTGGCGCTCGCGGAGTGGGCAAGACCCGGATCACCCAGGAGGTCGTCCGTTACGCGCGGGACCGGGGGTGGAGCATCCTGCGCGGCCGGGCTCACCCGTCCGAGCGGCTCGTGCCCTACGCGCCGTTCGCTGACGCCTTCGTCCCCCTCTTTCGTGGCCTCGCGCCGTCCGACCTCGCGCGGCTCACCCCGGGAGCGGACGCGGCGCTCTGCGCGCTCTTCCCGGCGCTCGGCCCGGCCCCACGCTCCGTGGAGATGGGTCCGACGGTCCCGGGCGAGCCACGCACACGGCTCTTCTGGCAGTTCACCGGCATGGTGGAGGAGCTCTGCCGGCATCGGCCGCTCCTCCTGGCGCTCGAGGACCTGGACTTCGCCGACCGGGCCTCGATCGAGCTCCTCGACTTCGTCACCCGCCAGTCGACGCACCTCCCCTTGCTGGTCATCGTCGAGTACTCGGGGGTGGACTCCGAGCGACGGCGCACCCTCGTGGAGCTCGAGCACGAGCTGCTCTCGCGGGAGGCGGGGCGGGTCTTCGCCCTACGCGACCTCGACGAGACCGAGGCGCGCGACTTCGTCCGGCTCGCCTTCGAGCTCGAGGACGAGGAGCGGATCACACGCCTCACCGAAGCGGTGTACCGGTGGTCGCGCGGAAACCCGTTCTTCATGATCGGAACCCTGCGGGGCATGCTCGACGGCGGCGCTCTGCGGCAGGTCGACGGCCGCTGGCTCACCGCCGACCTCGATACCCTCGAGTTGCCCCATTCCGTCCGGGACGCCGTCCTCGTCTGGCTCAACCGACTCGGTCCGACCGCGCTCGAGGTCGCGCGGACACTGGCGATCATCGGTCGAGAGGCGGAGTACGAGCTGGTGCGCCATGTCTCCGAGCTGGACGACGAGGCGCTGGCTCCCGCCCTCGACGAGCTGGTGCGCCACCAGCTCGTGGCCGAAGCCGAGTCCCGGTGGACGCTGGGGTACGCCTTCCGCAACCCGCTCATCCGGGAGGCGCTGCGCTCGGAGATGTCACTCGCCACTCGACGTGCGTTGCACGCCTCCACCGCACGGGCCCTCGAGGAGCTCCACGGAGAAGCCGCCGACCAGCACGCCGATGACCTCGCGTACCACTTCGCGAGGGCTGGACCTGCGGTGGGGCACGCGCGCACGGTCCACTACCTCGTCATCGCCGGCGAAGGCGCGCTCGAGCGCCACGCCAACGCCGAGGCCGTCGCGTCTCTGCAGGAGGCGCTCGAACGCATCGAATCCGCTCCCACCCGCGACCTCGAGTCGCACTACCTGCCGAGGGTGCTCCAAGGACTCGGCCGGGCCCGCCGGCGCGAGGGCGACCCGGCTCGCGGTCTGGCCGCCTGGCGGCGTCTCGCGGCGCTCGCGCGGCGGGAAGGCGACGCGGTCGGCGTCGCCGAGTGTCACCGCGAGGCCGGAATCACGCTCATGGGCGCCGGCCGCCTGGAGGAGGCGATCGAGGAGCTGGAGCGGGCCGCGGAGGTCGCGCGCGAGGCGGGACGCCTCCCCCTGGTCGTGCGTGCGCGCCTGGCGGCGGCGCTCTGCCTGGAGAACGGCGGGGCCCCCGAGCGGGCGGACGCCGCCCTGCGCGACTGCCTGAACCTCGCGACCGAGCTCGACGACCCGCGGGTCCTCAGCCAGGTGCACCGCTCGCGTCTTCAGCTCTCGATCTGGTCCGGTCGGATCGACGAGGCGCGGGAGGCCGCGCAGCGTGCACTCTCGCTCTGCCGACTCACGGGCGACCGCAGCGTCGAGTTCTGGAGCCGGTGGGCGCTGGCGGCGGTGGAAGGGCTGTTCGGCAACACGGCCGAGATGGCGGCACAGGTCGGGCTCGCCGAGGCGATCGCCGACGAGATCGCCTCACCGTTCCTCCAGCTCGCGACACGCGAGCTGGCCGTCGAGCTGGCGTGGGCGCG
>JANQME010000356.1 GCA_028280205.1 Longimicrobiales bacterium | reverse complement strand
TTGTGCTCACGTTCATTCGGTCGACGGCCTCGTCCGGCCGGAGGTGAAGGATCCCGACGCAGCTCATCGATCTCACGACTCCGGTCGATCGCGCCGTTCTGGTCGGCGTGCCCGGGCGCGGGACGGCGCGCGACCTCGCCGACGATCACCTCCTGGAGCTCGGAAGGCTCACGGACACCGCGGGCGGAAAGGTCGTGGGGACCCTCGTCCAGCGGCTCGACACGCCCCACGCGCGCTACTACCTGGGCGAGGGGAAGGCACACGAGTTGGCCGCACTCGTGCGCGACCGGGACGCCGACCTCGTCGTCTTCGACGAGGAGCTCTCTCCGGCTCAGGGGAAGAACCTCGAGGAGCTCATCGGCGTGCGTGTCATGGACCGCTCGGAGCTCATCCTCGACATCTTCGCGACCCGGGCCCGTTCCAGCGAAGCGCGCATGCAGGTCGAGCTCGCCCAGCTCCAGTACCTCCTTCCGCGTCTGCGTCGGATGTGGAGCCACCTCTCTCGGATCCGGGGCGGCATCGGGCTCCGGGGGCCGGGTGAGACGCAGTTGGAGACCGACCGCCGGCTCATCGGCGTACGCATCCGCGATCTGCGCCACAAGCTCGAGGACGTCGCCAAGGCGCGGGCCGTGCAGCGGCAGGGTCGGGAGGGGCGCTTCCGCGTCGCTCTCGTAGGGTACACGAATGCGGGGAAGTCCTCGCTCCTGCGAGCTCTGTCCGGTTCCGAGCTCTTCGTCGAGGACCGGCTCTTCGCCACCCTGGACTCCGCCACGCGGAACGTGGAGCTGGGAGCCGGCTACGAAGCGCTCTTCACCGACACGGTCGGGTTCATTCGCAAGCTCCCGCACCATCTGGTCGCATCGTTCCGCTCCACGCTCGAGGAGGCTCGGGCGGCGGACGTCCTCCTGCACGTGATCGACGCCTCCCATCCCGACGGGGAGGAGCAGCGGCACGTCGTGGAAGACGTCCTCGCCGATTTAGGGCTTGAAGATCATGACAAGATCTTGGTGTTCAACAAGATCGACTGCATGACCTCAGACGACATCGAGGCACTGAGAACGAGGACGCGAGCGCTCGAGTCCGTGCCGGCGGTCTTTCTCGCGGCGCACGTGCCGGAGACGCTCGGGGCGCTGTGCGACACGCTTCGCGCGCGCGCACGACGACGCTTCGCGCGTGTGATCCTCAACATCCCCGTCGCGGACGGGGAGGCGATCGCCACGGTGTATCGCGAGGGCGAGGTCGTCTCACGCTCGGACGAGCGCATGCACGTCTCGATCACGGCGCGGGTGCCCCAGGGGGTGCTGGGCCGCCTCAGCGGCCGTGCGGGAGTCACCGTGCAGGAGGTGGCGTGATGGCGACCGTGGCGATCGTCGGGCCGGGTCGCTCCGGTCTGTCCCTGGCAGCGGCCTTCGCGGGCAGCGGCGCGGTCGACGAGGTCCTCCTCTTCGGCCGTCATGCCGAGCCTCCCCCGCATCCCGTGGCTTCGGCTCCCGGCATCCGCTACGTCTTCGGCCTCGAGCCGCTCGCGCCCGACGTCCAGGCGGTGTTCCTGGCCGTACCCGAGCCCGCCGTGCCCGAGGTCGCGTGGCAGCTTGCGGAGCAGGGGAACGCCCCGCCGGGGTGTGCGGCGTTCCACCTCTCCCCCGTCCTGCCCACCGATGCGCTCGAGCCGCTGCACCGGGCGGGATACGGCGTCGGCAGCTTCCATCCGATCGTCACCCTTACGGACCCCGCGCGCGGGCCGTCCCGTCTCGCCGGGTCGTACGTCGCGGTGACCGCGGCCCCCGAAACGCTCCGCACCGCACAGCTCCTCGCGGACGCGCTCGGCGCAGAGGTGTTCGCCGTCCCGGCCTTCCGTCGTCCCCTCTTCGACGCGGCGATCACGCTGACGTCCACCGGGATCGTCCCCCTCGTCCTGCGTGCCGCCGAACTGCTCGAGCAGGCCGGCGTCGAGCCCGCCGAAGCGCTGTCCGCGCTGCTCGCGGGGGCACGGAGCGCGCTCGACGCGATCGAGGAAGGAGCCTCCGTCGCGGGTGGTCCTCTGACCGCGGGTGACGCCGAGCGGGTCGCGCTGCACCTCCGCGCGCTCGAAGGCGACGACCGCCGCCTCTACGCC
>JANQME010000290.1 GCA_028280205.1 Longimicrobiales bacterium | reverse complement strand
CGTCCTCGCGGGAGCCGAACCGCGCCGGAGCCAGGAGATTCCACCGCGCTTCGCCAACCTGCGTTCGGAGCTCGACGAGCCGCTCAACTCCTACGAGGCCGTCACCACGTACAACAACTTCTACGAGTTCGGCACGCGGAAGTCGGATCCGCACGAGAACTCGGGCGACTTCCACCCGCGGCCGTGGACCGTCCGCATCGGCGGCGCGGTGAACAAGCCGGGCGACTACGAACTCGACGACCTGCTCTCCGGCGTCACGATGGAGGACCGGGTCTACCGGCTCCGGTGCGTCGAGGCGTGGTCGATGGTCATCCCGTGGTACGGCTTCCCGCTCTCGCGCCTCATCGATCGGGTCGAGCCCACGGGCAACGCGAAGTACCTGCAGTTCAGGACCGTCGTGCGTCCGGAGGAGATGCCCGGCCAGCGGGCTCCCATCCTGAACTGGCCGTACGTCGAGGGGCTGCGCATGGACGAGGCGAGGCACCCGCTCACCATCCTCGCCACCGGCGTCTACGGGATGGATCTGCCGAACCAGAACGGAGCGCCCCTACGTCTGATCGTGCCGTGGAAGTACGGCTTCAAGGGGATCAAATCGATCGTGAGCATCGACTTCGTGGAGGAGATGCCGCTGAACACCTGGCAGCAGCAAAACTCCAACGAGTACGGCTTCTTCGCCAACGTGAACCCGAACGTGAGCCACCCGCGCTGGAGCCAGGCGCGGGAGACCCGGCTGCCCGGTCTCTTCAAGGACTTCGAGACGATGATGTTCAACGGGTACGCCGATCAGGTGGAGCACCTGTACGCCGGCATGGACCTGGAGCGCTGGAAGTAGCGCGTTCTCGATGTCGCCGTCGAATCCGAAGCGAGCCGTCCTGGCGCTCAAAGTCCTCCTGTGGGTCGGAGCCCTCGCGCCGGGGGCGTGGCTGGTCTACGGACTCCTGACCGGAGGGCTCGGGGTCAACCCGATCGAGAAGCTGACGCGCTGGACCGGGATGACCGCGATCGTGCTCCTCCTCCTCACGCTCGCGATCTCACCCGCACGACGGCTGACCGGATGGAATCCCCTGATCCGGCTGCGTCGCCCGACCGGGCTCTTCTCGTTCTTCTACGCCTCGGTCCACTTCTGCATCTGGTTCGTCTTCGACATGGTCTTCAACGTCGGG
Source organism: Longimicrobiales bacterium (assembly GCA_028280205.1). Classification (GTDB taxonomy): domain Bacteria; phylum Gemmatimonadota; class Gemmatimonadetes; order Longimicrobiales; family Gaopeijiaceae; genus UBA2589. The sequence continues at coordinate 2,671 of JANQME010000290.1, read as the reverse complement.
TGGATGCTCGAGGACATCGCGGAGCGGAAGTTCATCACCGTCGGGATGGCGGCGCTGATCGTGCTCCTTCCTCTGGCGGTGACCTCGACCCGGGGGTGGATCCGGAGGCTCGGGAAGCGGTGGGCCCTGCTGCACCGCGGGGCGTACCTCGCGGCCGTCCTCGCCGTCGTGCACTACTTCTGGCTCGTGAAGGCGGACACGCGCCTGCCGCTGGCGTTCGCGGCGGTGCTCGCGCTCCTGCTCCTCTTCCGGCTTCCGTGGTTCGCCGGCGCACGGAAGCGTCGCGCCCGCGGGAGCGAGGGCGACGCGACCGCGACGGCGTAGCCTGCGCAGGACGGACGAGACGGCGGCGACACTTGCCGCGCGTTGCAACGGCCGCTCGACGGCCGTCAGTGGCTCAGCGCGTACAGGACGATGTTGATCCCGAGCGCGTACGCGTCCGGCGAGAAGGCGTAGAAGAAGTCGTCGTCCTCGCCCTCACGCTCCCACCCGTCCGCGATGTCGGTGTTGTGCGTCATGATCACGAGCGGACGTCCGTGTTCGTCGAAGATCGCGCGCAGGTGGGGCGTTTCGCTGTCCCGTCCCTGCTCCGAGGTCCGCCGGCGGCCGCTCCGGCGCCAGAACTGGATCGAGGGGACCTGGGGCACGCCGGCGACGACGTACAGCGCCTCCATGATCCGGTGGCCGTCCGGGACGTCCACGACCGCGTACTCGGGAAGGACGCGCCCGATCTCGCTCACCCAGTTCTGCCACGCCCACTCGCCCCAGAAGTCGTCGACCCAGAGGATCCCACCCTTGAGCAGATACGTCCTCAGCCGATCGACGTCCTGCTCCGAGAAGCCCGCGCTGCCCACGTCCGAGGCGAAGAGGAAGGGACACTCGAAGAGCTCGTCCTGGCTCGGCCGCACGACGGCGATGCCCGGCCAACCGTCGGCCCATTCGGCCGGCTGCACCGCCGTGAGCTCCTCGAGCCGTTCCACGAAGTTCCAATCCGACCCCGGATAGTCGGTGTTCCACCCGTGCCCGAGCGGCTCGCGGCGGACGCTCTGGTACAGGAGCCGGCAGAAGGTGAAGCCGCGGTCGGTCACGCCCCCATCCGACTCCGGCAGCCCCTCCCTCTCGGGGTTCGGCCGCCACCCGCCCCCGCCCCAGTAGCGGCGTGGCCGCTCCTGAAAGCCGACGAGCACGACGGTCAAGGCGAGGGCGACGGCGCACCGAAGCGTCCACCGTCGTCCCGTTACGCCGGTGCGTCGCCCGTCCACTCGCCCCTCAGCTGACCGCGAGGGCGAACTCGAGGAACCGGGGCAGGATCGCTTCGGTGTGAGGGACCTCGGGGGTCTTCTCCTCGAGCTCCGCCAGCGTGGAGACGCCGGCCAGCGCCAGGTACGCGGGGTAGCGGCCGATCCGCATCACGAGCCCGGCCCGGTCGAGCTCCGGATGGAACTGCGTGGCGTAGATCGGCTTGCCCGGGAAGTGGAAGGCCTGGTTCACCGAGCGCTCGCTCGACGCGAGGAGCACCGCCCCCTCCGGGAGCGACACGACGTGGTCCTCGTGTCCCGAGAGGGCCTGGAAGCGAGATCCGAGCGGGCCGAACACCGGGTCGGCGCACCCCGCCGTCGTGAGCGACATCCGGGTCGGCCCGACCTCGGCGCGCGAACGGTCGGTGACGACCTCACCGCCCAGCGCACGGGCCATCGCCTGGAAGCCCCAGCAGGACGCGAACGTCGGCTTGGACGCTTCGTGGAGCCCGACCATCGCATCGAGTGCCGCGGGAAGCCAGGCACCTCCGCGCGCGACGGAGTAGTCGCCGCTGCCACCGAGGAGCACGACGTCGACCCTGTCGATCAGCGCGGGCGTCGGAGCGCCGCCGAGCAGGTCGAAGACCTCGACCTGACCGGGGACGAGCCCGAAGCAGCGCTCGAAGGAGGTGACCTCGTGGCCGCGCATGGGGTCGTCCGAATTGCGGACCTGGAGCAACAGGAAGCGAAGGTCTCTGGGCGCGGGCACGGAGCGATCGAGCGTACGGGGTAGGACGCGGACCGGCGACGATAAGCGGGTACGGCCTTCACTTCAAACCGTCCCTGCGTATGCGGGGTTCCGTCGAGGGGTGATCCGAGAGCGGCCCACAGGCCTTGTTCTATCCCGCTACCGTCTTCGGCGGCTCTTGCCCATCTTGGGCCCGCGTGCGGCCCGTCGGGATGGGTCGGCGCGATCATCGGCGTACGGAGGCCGACAGCTCGATGCTGAATCGATTCGTCCAGGTCGCCAGGAAGCTCGTCCTCTGGTTCGACACCTCGGCCGTCGACCGGGAGGCGATGACGGACACGACGGTCGTGGACTGGTATCGGGTGCTTCCCTTCATCGGGATGCACGCCGCCTGCCTCGGCGTGATCTGGGTCGGCTGGAGCTGGAGCGCCGTGGCGGTGGCCGCGGCGCTCTACGCGATCCGCATGTTCGCGATCACCGGCTTCTATCACCGCTACTTCTCACACCGGTCCTTCCGCACCTCGCGGGCGGCGCAGTTCGCCTTCGCCCTCCTCGGGGCGTCGTCGGCCCAGCGGGGCCCGCTGTGGTGGGCCGCGCACCATCGGCACCACCACCGCCACTCCGACACCGAGCACGACGTCCACTCCCCGCGCCACCACGGCTTCTGGTGGGCGCACATGGGGTG
>JANQME010000278.1 GCA_028280205.1 Longimicrobiales bacterium | reverse complement strand
ATCACTCCCCTCGTGCGCGAGTCGACCAGGGGGGCCCCGCTCATCCCGGGCGGCAGCCCGAGGGTGCTGGTCAGGAAGGGGAGTGCGAGCGGCTTCAGCGACCCGTTCTCGAGTCGGTCTCTCCGCAACTCGAACCTCGCCGGCCCGGTCCAGTCAGGAACACGACGGCCGGCTTCGAACCCGCGGTACTCCGCCGACACATCGTACGGGAGCATCTGGAGTCGTAGCGGTTCGACGTCTAGCACCGTGTCGATGACGATGATCCCGACATCGACACCCCGGTCGCAGACGTGCGCCGGATCCCATCTCGTACAGAGCTTCTCCGCACGGCTCGCTATGACTGCGACGCTGCCGTCGTTCGAGAGTCGAACACCTCCGAATGCCGGAAGACCGGCATCGGCCACGACGTGGCTCGCCGTAACCAAGACGGTCTGACCCCGTGCCTGGTCCACCCGGATCACGGATGCCGTGCCCACGCCAACGTTACCTCCGTCGACGACCTGAAAGACCTCCTGAGCTCCGACCGCACCGGTCGCGAGAGCCAGCGCCAAGATGACGGCCGGAAACGGTTTCAGCCTCGTCATGTCAGCGACTCAGCGCGAAGCTGACGGCCGCGAAGAACGCCCACTCCCGCTGCCGGGAGAAGGACTGGAAGAGGGTGCGCGCGCCGGCGACGCCTCCGATGGTCTCTACGACCGCGTTTCCTCCCTGCGCGACCTCGACGGACGCACCCCCGACGGTGAGGAATGCAGGTCCCAGGGCAAGACTCGCGCCCAGGTACAGGGACTCGTCGGGACTGGTGACGCTCACGCCAAGGGTCGGACCAACGAGGACCGGGCCGACATCGAAGCCGTACGTCCCGAAGACGACCAGGTCCTCCTGCTGGTCGGCTTCGCGGATCTTCGCGAAGTAGTCCGTGCCGAACGAGGTAGCCACGGACTCGAAGGAAGCGTCGGAAACCCTCGCGAGCGCAGGACCAAGGTGGAAGTTCAGTCGACGGTCCGTCTTGACCACGTATTCGAAGGACCGGCTCGCCTCACGTCCTCCAGCCGCGGCCGCCGTTACCGTGGCGGACACGATTGTGCCGGGGACAGGCTTCGGCAGAGCTCTTCGAACCCCTCTCGTGGCAGCCCGCGCTCTGGTCAGGAACCGTGTGACGAGGGAAACGACCTCCTCGTGAATCAGATTCGTGGCGTTGAAGGCGACCAGGTCATCCACGTCCTGGACTTCCCCGAAGGCGTCGCCACGCGCCGTTCTGATACGTGCCAGGGCGTCCTCGAACTCCGGTATGGAGTCGGCGAGGTACTGCTGGTCACTCGTGGACAACGCAACCTGGGTCGTGAGGCCCTCGATCACGGATTCGAGCCGGAACCGAGTACCGGCCATCTCCAGTTGCCAGAGATCCTCCTTGCTCTTGTACTTCGCGCTGCTCGATAGCCCAGCACCGACTCCGACCGCCCCAGCGAGGCCGATGGCTTCACCCAGCAGATCGTTCAGACGAACGAGCGCCTCGACCGTATCGACCGTGGTCTCCACGGTTACGTCGTAGCGCACGTAGTTGAAGTTCCTCAGTTCGAGGCTGACCGCCTCGGACGATCCGACGAAGGGTTTGGTGCTGGTGCCCTGCGGAGCGGCCCAGTCGATCGTGAAGACTCCGGTGGCATCGTCGTGAGAGACCGACTGTGCCCGCATCAACTCCGGTACGGCCGCGAGGACGATCAGGGGTGTCAGCGCCAAGGCAGACGGACGAACGAGCATTCGCATACGACTAGGCCTCACGAAGCTGGAGGGAGAGCGAGAACGGCCGCGAGCGATCGCTGCCGCGATGCGCGACCGGACTCCCGCCCACTTGTGGAGACCCATCCGAGTCGTCCATCTGATCAGACGGACTCGGACGTCGGATTTCCCCCAGACTCGGAGCGGCCTGCGCTCGAGCTTCGGTCGGGGGCTCCCGGATGGCCCGCCCGTCCCTCGCGCGAGTCCCCCCGCTACAGCACCGCGTGGTCCCCGCGCTCGTCCCGCACCTCCCCCGCCACCACCGCCCGGTAGTAGTCCCCGAGCGTCGCCGTCCCGAACTGCGGAGTCGCCGCCTCGTCGTAGCGCTCGGCGATCCCGTCCCAGACGAGCATGGACTCGGTCGCGTAGTAGCGACCGATCCGGGCGAGTTCGGCCTTCTCCCGCAGCGGCGGGATCACGGTGCCGAGCGCGGAGAGGACGCCGACGATCGTGTCGAGAAGCGCGACCGGCACGCGACGATAGCGCGGCTCGACGCCCGTCGCCTCGAAGATCAGGCGGCCGTGATCGCGTGGGGTGAGCGCCGGACCCGGCCCCCCGATGGGGAGGACCCGATCCCAGCGCGCCGGCTCGCTCAGGCAGTCGGCGAGGAAGGTCGCGAGGTCGGCGTCGCCGATCGGCGTGCAGGCGGTGAGGGTCCCGTCGCCGAACATGAGGAAGGGCTTCCCGGCCTGGACGCGGGCAACCTGCCCGACGAGGGACTTGAAGAAGGCGGTCGCCCGTACGATCGACCACCGAAGCGATGACGCTCTCAGCTCCTCTTCGAAGGCGAGCTTGGCCCGCTGGAACTCGAGCCTGGGCTTCTGGACGCAGATCGCCGAGAGGAGGACGAAGTGGGTCGCGCCCAACTCCTCCGCGAGCCGAAGGACGTTGCGGTGCGCCTCGAACTCGACCGCCCAGGCGTCTTTCGGGGCTCCGGTTCGCGAGGCCATGCAGGAGAGGACGGCGTCGAAGGGCGGCGTCGGATCCTCCGCATCGCCCTCACCCGCCATCGAGGCGCTCGCTCCCCCGCCCCGGGGCGTGGCGGCGTCGACCGGGTCGAGCGCGGATCGGAGCGAGCCGCCGTCGAGCGGATCCCCGAGTCGGACCTCGACCTCGGGCGGGAGCCCCAACGCCCTCGGGTCGGTGTCGCGCCCGGGTTTCGGCCGGACCAGGGCAAGGACCCGAACGCCCCGCGAGACCAGTTCATGGGCCGTGGCTCGACCGATGGTGCCGGTCGCCCCGAGGAGCAGGACGCTGGAGGGAGAGGGTCGCGACATGTCCGGAAGCTACGTCGCCGATCCGGGCCTGGCAGCGCCCGGGTGACGGCGCCTCATGGTCTCCGCTCCGTCGCAGGCGGAAGGGCGTGCAGAAAGCGCCCGACGAGGTTGAAGTTCGCCTGCTCGTGGGTCCACGCCTCGTGGTCCTCGCGGACCGCGCGGTAGAAGGGGTCGGAGGTCACCACCACCATCATGTCCAACAAACCCTCCGGGCTGTCAGGGAGGCCATCAACCCGATAACCCTCAGTGGCAAGCCGGGTC
>JANQME010000073.1 GCA_028280205.1 Longimicrobiales bacterium | reverse complement strand
CGGCGCCCCACTCGAGCCCGTCTCCGGGTGAGAGCAGCTCGGGGGCGCCGCCCCCGACCCCCACGCGCCACACGTGCTTGCGGTCGATGTCGCCCTGGTTCGAGTCGTAGACGACGGTGCGCCGATCCGGGGACAGCGCGGCGAACTGGACCTCGAAGTCGCCCGGGGTGAGGAGCGTCGCCCGGCCGCCCGAGGCGGGCACGCTCCACAGGTGCTTCCAGCCGTCGCCCTCCCAGGGGAAGACGATGCGATCCCCCTCGCCCCAGAAGAGCTGGTTCGACGCGTTCACGCCGCTGAAGGCACTGCCCGTCCCGGGCTCCGCGGTCCAGACCTCGCGCGCATCGCCGGTCGTGACGTCCGCGACCCGGATGGAGAAGGGCAGTGCCTCGCGGCGCGGCGAAAACATGTGCACGACGCGCTCGTTCGGGACCCGCAGGAACGCGATCCGGCGGCCGTCCGGGCTCCAGACGGGTGAGCCGTCCCGAGCCACGCTCGGATCCAGGTAGCGCACCCGTTCGTCGCCGGGAGCCACGACACCCACGAAAGCGTGGTCTCCGCGGCCGCTCGCGAAGGCGAGCCGGCTGCCGTCGGGTGACCAGGTCAGCGACCCGGCCGAGCCACGGATGCGCGCCAGCGCTTCGGGCTCGGCGCCGGCATCGAGGTCGAGGACGAAGAGATCGCGCCCGTCGGCGTAGGCGATGCGCTCCCCGTCCGGCGAGAGCGCGAACGAGCCGACGTCCGCGACGTGACGGGCCTCGCCGCCCTCCAGGGGAATGAGCCAGAGGGCTCGCCCCTCCTCGTCCGTCGTGGAGAGCGGATCGGGGATCTCACCCGCCCGGTTGGGGCCGCCGCCCCGCACGTAAAGAAGCGATTCACTTGTCGATGTAAATGCAAGTGAGGAAATCTCTTGTCCATCATCATCTCGAAACGACACGAGGGCTTGGCCGGACCAGTCCGGACCCTCGGCCACCCAGATGCTGCGCGCGCCCTCGCGGTTTTCCACCCACGCGATCCGGTCCCCGGTCGGGTCGGCGACGAGGCCCGACGCGAAGGAGAACGACATGACGTCCTCGACGGTGAAGGGCGCCTGAGCGGAAAGCGGAGCAGGCGCGGCGACGAGGGCGCCGGCCACGAGCACGAGCGTCGGCTTCACGCGGCCGGGAGTCCGTTCCGGGCGACCCCGCTCATGACGTCCACGAAACGGTCGAGCTCGGGAAGCGTCGTGTAGACGCTCGGGCTGATCCGCAGTCCACGGAACTCGTCGTGGTTGATGGAGACCGTGATGATCCGGTGCTCGTTCCACAGGTAGTCGCGGACGTCGTCCGGCTCCAGGCCCACGATCTCCACGTTGGCGATCCCGCACGCGAAGCCCTCCTTCTGGCTCGTGTGCAGTCGCACGTTGTCGTGCTCGAGGAGCGGGTTCGCCCAGTAGTCGCGCAGATGGACGAGGCGCGCCGTCTTCCGTGCGGGCCCGATCCCCTCGTGGAAGGTGAGTGCCTCACCGATGCACAGGTACGGCGCCTCGGGGTGGGTCCCGATTTCCTCGAACTTCCGGATGTCGTCGTCCTTCGCCTCCGGAGCCGCCATGAGCGGCCAGACGTCCGGGATCAACGCGCGCCGGACGTACAGGAAGCCCGTCCCATGCGGCGCGAAGAGCCACTTGTGGAGGCTGCTCGTATAGTTGTCGACGTCCAGCTCGCCGAGGTCGAAGTCGAAGTGGGCGAGAGAGTGCGCGCCGTCGACGACGAGCGGAATACCGTGCCGCCGCGCCATCGCCGTGAGCTCTCCGACCGGGAGAATCTGGCCCGTGAGGTTGATCATGTGGCACGCCAGGATCATGCGTGTCCGGGGCGTGATCGCCTCCTCGAAGAGCCGCACGACCTCGGCCGGGTCCTCGGCGGGCACGGGGATGCGGATCTGCTTGAGCACGATCCCCTCGCGTCGCTCGCGCTGCCGGAAGGTGGTGATCATCCGCCCGTAGTCCTGGGTGGTGGTGAGCACCTCGTCGCCGGCCCGCAGATCGATCCCGAGCTGCAGCGTCTGCAGGCTCTCCGAGGCGTTGCGCGTGAACGCGACCTCTTCGGCCGAGACGCCCCAATGACGCGCCATGCGCTGCCGGGTCGCCTCGCGCTGCGGCTCGAGGATCTGCCACATCGTGTACGTGGGCGCGAGGTTGGAGTAGTCCTGATGGCGCTTCATCGCCGCCTGGACCAGCCCGGGGGCCGGGCTGACGCCGCCGTTGTTCAGGTTGACCAGTGTCCGATCGACCGTAAAGGCCTGCTGCACCCGGAGCCAGAACGCCTCGTCATCGACGACGTCCGCGGCGCTTCCGGGGTGGGCGGCGAGCTCCCGCGCAATGTCGCGTGCTTCCGCGCGCAACTCCGTGGGGCGGAACGAGATCCCGGCGGCGGCCGCCGCGGCGGGGAGGGAGACGGTGCCCAGGAACGATCGGCGACTCTGCATGCGCCCTCCGAGGTCGACGGTGAAGCCGCAGAATACGTCGGGAACAACCGACTGTCCAACGACTTGCGGGTGCGGCGGCGGCCTCGCCGGAGGCGTCCGAATTCCCGATCGCCGGGCCCCGGGCTACCTTGGCGGTCCCTGATCCGGCTCACCTTTCTCGGTACCGCGGCCTCCCGCCCGACGGTCGGACGCAACGTGAGCGCACTCGCCGTCCAGCGAGAGGGGGACCTCTTCCTCTTCGACTGCGGCGAGGGCACTCAGCGCCAGATGATGCGCTACCAGAGCGGCTTCGCGGTGCAGGCGATCTTCGTCACGCACACCCACGCGGACCACGTTCTGGGCGTCCCCGGGCTCTTGCGCACGATGTCGCTGCAGGGACGCACCGAGCCGATCGCCCTGTACGGCCCGCGCGGCTCGGGGCGTCGGCTCGACACGCTCGTGCACCTCGGCGAGGACCGGATCGGCTTCCCCGTCGAAGTGGTGGAGTGCGCGCCGGGCGAAGGGCTTCGCGAGGCCGAGTATGCGATCGAGGCCTTCGACGTGCGCCACGGTACGCCCGCGGTCGGGTGGGCGCTCGTCGAGGACGACCGCCTCGGCCGCTTCGACGTGGAGCGTGCCCGCGCTCTGGGCGTCCCCGAGGGCCCGCTCTTCGGGCGGCTGCATCGGGGCGAGGACGTCGAAGTCGAGGGCCGCATCGTGCGAGCCGCCGAT
>JANQME010000083.1 GCA_028280205.1 Longimicrobiales bacterium | reverse complement strand
GACCACGACGTGGTCGACTACGTGCCCCCATCGATGAAGCACCTCGAAACCGTCCTTCACCGACTCGACCAGGCGTCGGCCGGACGACCCGGGAGCCTGGCCGAGCCGCTCCTCAAGATCACCGAGCTGCTCGGCCGGAAGGGGATCCTGGTTCTGATCTCCGACTTCTACGAGGAGCCGGAGGACGTCCTGCGCGCCGTCGGGCCACTCAGAGCGCGCGGCCACGACGTGATCGCCTTTCACGTTCTGGATCCATACGAGCTGGAGTTCCCGTTCGAGGAGTCGTCCGGCTTCGAGGATCTCGAGACGGGAGAGCAGATCCCGGTCATCCCGGGTAAGCTGCGTGACGACTACATCGCGATGGTGCGCGCGCATCTGACCGCCCTCGAGAAGGGCTTCACGGACAACCGGATCGACTACACGCTGCTCGACACGTCGAAGCCGCTGGACGACGCGCTCTTCCGCTACCTGCTCTCCCGAGAGAAGCTGAGCAAGACGCGATGAGCCTGGCCTTCCTCGTCCCGCTCTTCCTGCTGGGTATCGCCGGCATCGTCGTCCCGATCGTGGTGCACCTCACCCGCCGGCAGCGCCGCAACGTCGTGCACTTCCCGTCGCTCATGTTCCTGGAGAAGATCCCGTACCAGGAGCAGCGCCGGCGCCGGGTCCAGCACTGGTTTCTCCTCTCGCTGCGCGCGCTCGCACTCATCCTCGTCGCGGCCGCCTTCGCGCGTCCGTTCCTCGACCAGAGCTCGTTGGGTGCGCTCGGGGGCGGCGGACCACGCGAGGTCGTGGTCCTCGTCGATCAGTCGTACTCGATGGAGATCGGGGATCAATTGGACCGGGCCCGTGACGAGGCGCAGCGGATCTTCGACGGACTGGGGCCGCTGGACCGGGCCTCGCTCGTCACGTTCGCGCGCGGAGCCACGGTGGCGGCGCGCTCGACCTCGGACCGGACCCGCCTGCGCGCCGCCCTGGATACGATCTCCGTCACCTCCAGCGCCACCCGTTTCGGGCCGGCGCTGAAGGTGGCCCAGACCATCCTCGAGGAGTCCACGCTCCCGTCGGGCGAGGTCTACCTGATGAGCGACTTCCAGCGCACCGGCTGGAGTGGAGACGAGGGCGTGCATCTTCCTCCCGGATCTCGCGTCGTTCCCGTGGCGCTCTCCGACGAGGGGCCCGTCGACAACGTGATGGTCACCGACGTCTCGCTGCCACGCCAGATCGTCGCCGGGCGCGAGCGCATAACGCCCACCGCCCGGATCGTGCGCCGCGGGGGGACGCGGACACGCGAGGTCACCGTGGCCCTCGACCTCGACGGACAGGAGATCCAGACCCGCTCCGTGCCGCTCGAGCCGGACGCGGCAACCTCGGTGGCCTTCCAGCCCTTCACGCTCTCCCAGCCGCACACCATGGGCACCGTGCGCCTGCCGAGCGACGACCTCTCGCCCGACAACACCCACCACTTCGTTCTCTCACCCGGGACATCGCTCGGCGTCCTCGTCGCCGAGGGCGCCCGGTCGGCGTCCGACGCGAGTCTCTACCTGCGGGGCGCGCTGGGCATCTCGGACGACGGACGCTTCCGGGTCCGCAACCGCCGTTCGAGCACGATCCGCCCAGTCGACCTCGAGGGTGTGCGCGCCGTATTCCTCAACGACGTGCAGATCGACGGGGGCTCCGCCGAGCGTCTGCGCGCCTTCGTCGAGGCCGGGGGCGGCATCCTCGTGGCGCTCGGCGAGAACGGAGGCTGGCCCGCGTCGGCCGCGGATATGCTTCCGGTGACCGTCGGTGCGGTGGAGGACCGCATCCAGGGCCGGGGAGGCCGCCTGGGCCACCTCGACTACGAGCACCCGATCTTCGAGGTCTTCGCCGGACCGCGCAGCGGCGACTTCACCGGGGCGCGCTTCTACCGTGCCCGGGGAATCGAGCCGACCGACTCCGCCACCGTGCTCGCCCGCTTCGACGACGGCTCGCCGGCCCTCGTGGAGTCACGCTTGGGCCGCGGCCGGGTTCTCGTGTGGACCTCGGCGCTCGACGCGTACTGGAACGACCTGGCACTGCAGCCGGTCTACCTGCCGCTCGTGCACCGGCTTGCCGAGTACCTCGGGGGCCGCGCGGAGCCGGTGCCGTGGTTCGTCACGGGGCAGGTCGTCGACCTCGCGGACCCGGACGCGCTGGAGACCGCCGGACTCGTCTCGTCGGAGGCGGCGGGGCTCGCCGAAGGGCTGGATCAGGTGGCACTCGCGCCGGGCGGCGGGAGCACGCGGCTGCCCGCCGGGCAGGGTCCACGCTACCTCCCGCTCGAGGAGCACGGCTTCTACACGGTGCGTCCGCCGGGATCCGATCCGGAGCGGCCGTTCGTGATGGCGGTCAACGTCGACCTCGAGGAGTCGGACCTCGCACGCATCGACGCGGCCGAGCTCGCCCTGCAGATCGAGGCCCCCGGCGTGGTCGACGACGGCACCCCGCGGCTGGCCGAAGCGGTGGATCTGCGGCGGGAGGACCAGGAGCGCCGGCAGGCGCTGTGGCGGTGGCTCCTCCTGGGCGCACTCGCCCTCTTCGTGCTTGAGACCGCGATCTCGAACTGGGTTTCGAGGCGGGCGACCGGAGCACCGGGGGTCGCGACGGGTTAGTCAAGGGAGGTGCGGGTGGCGATGGCGGCGCTCGGCCGCCGGGGCGTACGTTGGGTGAAGGCGTGTACAGGGAGCGTGAGATGAGGGACTCCGAGAAGAGAATGGCCCGCCGGCGTGTCGAGAGCGTCGTGCGGCGCGTCCGCTGGCGCTGGCGCGCACGCCTCCTTCTCCGGGGTCTCCTCCAGACTTTGCTCCTCACCGGCGCGGTCGTCTTCCTCGGGGCCCTCGCGCTCGAGCAGGCGCGTTTCGCGCCGGAAGCGGTGACGTGGCTGCGGCTCGCGAGCTGGCTGACCGCCCTAGGCTCCCTCCTCTTCTTCGTGGTTCGTCCGCTCCTTCGCCGCGTGAGCGACACGCAAGTCGCGCTCTACCTCGAGGAGCACGAGCCCTCGCTCGAGCACGCGGTCACCAGCGTCCTGGACGAGGGCTCGGGCACCGCGTCGCCGGCGCTCTCCGATCGGGTGACGGAGGTGGCACTCGACCGGGCGCGGCAAGTCCGGTACGGACGACGCGTCGAGCAGGGGGCGCTGTACCGCTTCGCCGGCGCCCTCACCGTCGTCGCCTTCGCCGCGCTCGCTACGACGCTCTTCGGCCCCGAGCATCTGCGCGTCGGCCTCGGGGCCCTCCTCTTCCCGACGACGGACGCCGCGTCGGTGAACCCGTACTCCGTCTCCGTCCAGCCCGGAGACGTGACGATCGCGCGCGGCTCGGACCAGATGATCACCGCGGCGCTCGGTGGCTTCGACGCCCCCGAGGCTTCGGTCTTCACCCGAGGCGAGTCGGAGCAGTCGTTCCAGCGGCTGAGCATGGTGCGCGGTCTCGAGGGAGGGTTCGAAGCCCTTCTGCTCGGCGTCGACGAGCCGACGGAGTACTTCGTCGAGTCGACCGGTGTGCGCTCGGGGACGTTCACGATCGACGTGGCGGACCTTCCGTACGTCGATCGCCTGGACCTCACCTACTACTTCCCGCGCTACACCGGCCTGCAGCCGCGCACCGTTCAGGACGGCGGCGACGTCGCCGCCCTGGCCGGGACGGTGGTCGAGCTGAAGATCGAGCCGACGATCGTCACCCCGTCCGGGCGCCTCCTGCTCGACGGGGAGCCGATCGAGGATCTCGCGCCCGACGAGGACGGCCTCCTCACCGCCCGCTTCACCGTAGGCAGCGCGAGCTTCTACTCCATCGAGCTGGCGCGGTCGGACAACGGCGCGCTGGTCCCGGCTTCGCCCGAGTATCGGATCGACGTGCTCACGGATCTGGAGCCGTCGATCTCCTTCGCGGAGCCCGGCCGCGACATGCCCGCCTCCGCGATCGAAGAGGTGTACCTCGAGGTCCGAGCCGACGACGACTACGGGGTCGGCGACGTGCGGCTGGTCTACTCGGTCAACGGCGGCGGCGAGGACACGCTCACGGTCTTCCAGGCCAGCGGCGCGCCGCTGGCCGAAGTCTCCGCCGGCCACACGCTCTACCTGGAGGAGTGGGATCTGGAGGTCGGCGACCTCATCTCGTACTACGCGATCGCGCGGGACAACCGCTCGGTCGGCGCCGGGCGCGAGGTGACGAGCGACATCTACTTCCTGAACGTCCGCCCCTTCGAGCGCGCCTACCGGGAGGCCGAGCAGCAGGGTGGCGGGGGGGGAGGCGGCGGCGGGGGGATGGGCGAGGCGGCGCTCTCCGACACGCAGCGTCAGATCATCGCGGCCACCTTCAACCTGATCCGCCAACGCGACACGTATCCTCCCGATGAGTTCAGCGAGAACGTGAACTCGGTCGCGCTCGCCCAGGGCCGCCTTCAGGACCAGGTCGCGACGCTCCTGCAGCGCATGCAGAACCGCGGCCTCACGCGCAGCGACGCGGGCTTCCGTGACATCTCGGCGATCCTGCCGAACGCGTCGGAGGCGATGACCCGTGCACGGGAGGACCTCACGGCCGAAGAGCTGCGCGAGGCCCTTCCCGATGAACAGGAGGCGCTCCGCTACCTGCAGCAGGCCGAGGAGACGTACGAGCGGTACGTCCAGCAGCAGCCCCAGGGAGGAGGGGGCGGCGGTGGTGGTCAGCAGGCCGCCGACGATCTGGCCGATCTCTTCGAGCTGGAGCTGGACAAGCTCAAGAACCAGTACGAAACGGTGCAGCGCGGCCAGCAACAGCAGGCCGACAATCAGGTCGACGAGCTGCTCGAGGAGCTGCAGGAGCTCGCACGGCGGCAGGAGCAGGTGGCCGAGCGTGAGCGCCGACGGGCCGCTCAGAGCTCCGGAGCCGCAGGAGGCGGTGGCCAGGCTCAGCGCGAGCTGGCGGAGCGGACCGAGGAAGCGGCACGGCAGCTCCAGCGGCTCGCCCGCGAGATGGGCGATCAGGAGCTCGAGCAGACCGCGCGCGACCTCCAGCAGGCCGCGGAACAGATGCGCCAGGCGGCAGCGTCGTCGGGCTCACAGTCGGCGGCGGGGGCGAACTCGGCGCAGCGTCGACTCGAAGACGCCCGGCGCTCGCTCGAGCGTGCCCGCTCGGAGCGGGCCAGACGGGACGCGGAGCAGGCGATCGCCGATGTCGAGGAGCTTCAGCGTCAGCAGCGCGAGGTCCAGCGCGACGTCCGCGAGCTTCCCATCGAGCGTGGCCCCGAGCGGCGGAGCGAGATCGACAGGCTGCGGGATCGGAAGGAGCAGATGAACGACGTCGTGCAGGAGCTCGAGCGCCGGCTCGACGAGGCCGCGCGCGGGGGTCAGGCGGACAACCCGCAGGCCGCCCGGGAGCTCCAGGAGTCGGCCAACCTCATCCGCGAAACGAAGCTGAAGGAGAAGCTCCAATACACCCGTGGCACGATCGAGCAGTGGGACCCGGAGTCCGCGGTGACGATGGAGCTCCAGATCGAAGGGGATCTCCAGGCGCTGCGCGACCAGCTCCAGCGAGCGCGAGACGCCTCGAGCGAGCGCGTGGAGAACCCCCTCGAGGAGGCGCTCGAAGACACACGCGATCTGGTGCGGGGCATGGAGGCGATGGACCGCCGCCTGAACGAGCCCGCCCCCGGTCAGGGACGGAACGGCGAGCCGGGTCAGAACGGCGACCCGGGAGCGCAGGGTGCCGAGGGACAGCAGCCCGGCGACCCCTCCCAGCCCGGTGATCCTTCCGGGCAGGGCGAAGGCGTCGAGGGCGGGTCCGAAGGTGAGGGCGGTCAGGAGGGCCAGCAGGGTGAGGGCGGTCAGAAGGGTCAGTCGGGCCAGGGAGGACAGCAGGGTCGGGAAGGCCGCGACGGCACGGCCGGTCGCCTCGGGGGCGGGGGAGGATCCGACGGATGGGTCGGCGACCGCTACTCCGGCTCCCCCTTCGGCGGCGCGACGCGCGGCGAGCCCCGGCGCTTCACAGCCGAGGAGATCCGTCAGTATCAGAGCGAGTTCGGCGAGCGGAGCGAACAGGTCGTGGAGCTGCGCGACGATCTGATGGAAGCGGGCCGGTCGACCGAGGATCTGGACGCGGTCCTCGCCGCGATGCAGCGCTTCCAGGACGACGACCTCTTCGCGGACCCGGCCGCGCTGGCCGAGCTGTCCGACGACATGCTCGATCGACTCAAGCGCCTCGAGTTCGGGCTGCGCCGGGACGTCGAAGGCGAGGCCGAGCGGCGCGCGACGCTGAGCGGCGCCGACGAGGTCCCCGACGGCTACCGCCGCCTCGTCGAGGAGTACTACCGCACCCTGGCACGCAGCGGCTCCGGGAACCGCTGATTCCGGCCCGAACGCGCTCGCGTCAGCCGAACGAGAGGGCGGACAGGCTCCGTCCGCCGTTCGCCCCGACGCACTTCGCACACCGAGCGAAGATGACTCGCGGGCATTGACAAATATAGTTGTCAATACAATTATTATGGTCGGAACATCATCGAGCAAACCTCCCATGTCTCCACCCGTCGCCATCCTCCAGGACGCCGACAGCGCCGCGACCGCGCTGTCTCCGATCCGTCGAGACGTCCTACGCGCGCTCCGCTCACCGGGCTCGGCCACGACGGTCGGGGAAGCCCTGGGCCTCGCGCGTCAGAAGGTGAACTACCACCTGCGCGCGCTCGAGCGCGCCGGACTCGTGGAGCACGTGGAGGATCGACGGAAGGGGAACTGCACCGAGCGGATCGTCCGTGCCACGGCCACGCACTACCTCATCGCGCCGTCGGTGCTCGGACCGCTGGAAGCCTCGCCGAGGGACGTGGCGGACCGATTCTCGAGCGACCACCTCGCCGCGGTCGCCGGACGGACCATCTCGGAGGTCGCCGAGCTACGCGCCCGTGCCGACGCGGCCGGAAAGCGCCTCCCCACACTGTCGCTCGAGACCGCGATCCACTTCACCTCGCCGCAGGCACAGGCCGCTTTCGCGGAAGACCTCGCGAACGCGGTGGCGCGGCTGGTCTCCCGTTACCACGACGAATCGTCCGGCGGGCGCTGGTTCCGCCTCACCGTCGGCACCCACCCCGCCCTTCGAGCGGGCCCCGAGGAGGAAGCACCATGAGCGAACGCGAGACGCGCTCGATCGAGATCGAGAAGGAGATCGCCGCGAGCCCGGACGAGGTCTGGAACGCGCTGACCACGGGTGAGGGGCTGCAGCGCTGGTTTCCGCTCGAGGCTCGGGTCGAGCCCGGACGGGAGGGCTCGGTCTGGCTCTCTTGGGGTCCCGGCTGCGAGGGGGAGGCGCCGATCCACGTCTGGGAGCCGGGTCGCCGCTTCGGCTGGACGGAACACTACGGAGACGACGAGCAGGGCCGGCCCGTAAAGGTCGCCGTGGACTTCCACATCGAGGGTCGCGACGGAAGCACGGTGGTGCGGCTCGTCCAGTCGGGCCTCTCGGCCGACGCCTCGTGGGACGAGATGTACGACGCGCTCGTGGACGGCTGGACGTACTTCATGTTCAACCTGGAGCACTGCTTTGCGCACCACCCCGGACGTGCGCGTCGCATGGCGTGGGCGCGCGTTCCCGTCACCCTCGATCGGTCCGCCGCGTGGAGCCGGCTCGTGGATGCGCGGCTGGTAGCGGACAACGCCGAGGCGACGGTCCGGCTGGACGAGCTCCGGCCCGTCCGTCCGGTCTCGGCCCGCGCTGGCCACCACTTCGCCGCCGTCCTGCCCGGGCTGGAGGAGAGCGTCTTTTTCGTGGAGTTGGAGGGGGCCCACGTCGGCTTCTGGCTGAGCACCTACGCACTGGCGCCCGATCGGGTGCAGGCGCTCCAGGGTGCCCTGGACGAGCGGGTGGAAGCCGCGCTGGGAGGCATCGAAGCCGGCGGTTAGATTTTTCGGCCTCGATGGCCGGCGGCCGCCGCGTCCGCTTCCCGTCCACCCGCTCTCCCCCGATGTCCGGACCGCAGTTCATCTACCACCTCCACCGCCTCTCGAAGGTGGTGCCGCCGAAGCGCACGATCCTCGAAGACATCAGCCTGTCCTTCTACCCCGGCGCGAAGATCGGCGTGGTCGGTCCGAACGGCTCCGGAAAGAGCTCGCTGCTCCGCATCATGGCGGGGATCGACACCGACTTCCTCGGCGAGGCGTGGGCGGCCAAGGGAACGCGCATCGGGTACCTCGCGCAGGAGCCCGAGCTCGATGCCGAGCTGGACGTTCGGGGCAACGTCGAGCTCGCGGTCCGGGAGACGCGCGACCTCCTGAAGCGCTTCGAGGAGGTCAACCTGAAGTTCGGCGAGGTGACGACGGACGAGGAGATGAATGCCCTCATCGAGGAGCAGGCGAAGCTCCAGGACCGCATCGACGCCTCCGACGCCTGGGACCTCGACCGGAAGATCGAGATCGCGATGGACGCCCTGCGGCTTCCGCCCGGCGACACGGACGTGTCGCGCCTGTCCGGAGGCGAGCGGCGGCGTGTGGCGCTGTGTCGCGTGCTGCTCGAACAGCCGGACATGCTGCTGCTCGACGAGCCGACGAACCACCTGGACGCCGAATCGGTCGCCTGGCTCGAGCACCACCTCGACGACTTTCCCGGCACGATCGTCGCGATCACACACGACCGGTACTTCCTGGACAACGTGGCGGAGTGGATCCTCGAGCTCGACCGCGGCCGCGGGATCCCGTGGAAGGGCAACTACTCCTCGTGGCTCGAGCAGAAGCAGGAGCGGCTCCGGGTCGAGGAGAAGACGCAGTCGGCCCGGCAGAAGACGTTGGAGCGGGAGCTCGACTGGATCCGGATGTCGCCGCGCGCACGGCAGGCGAAGGGAAAGGCGCGCCTGAACGCGTACGAGGAGCTGTTGAACGCGGACGAGCGTGAGCAGATCCGCACCGCGGAGATCCTCATCCCGAAGGGCCCGCGGCTGGGCAACGTGGTGATCCGTGCGGAAGAGGTCTCCAAGGGGTTCGGCGACCATCTCCTCATCGACGACCTCTCCTTCGACGTTCCACCCGGGGCGGTGGTCGGGATCATCGGCGGAAACGGCGCCGGGAAGACGACGCTCTTCCGGATGATCGTCGGCGAGGAGTCACCGGACGACGGCGCCGTCGAGGTCGGACAGACGGTGCAGCTCGCGTACGTCGACCAGTCGCGGGACGAGCTCGACGGCTCGAAGACGGTCTTCGAGGCAGTGAGCGAAGGGGTGGACGTGCTCCACTTCGGTCGGGCCGAGGTGAATCCGCGCGCATACCTGTCTTGGTTCAACTTCCGCGGCTCCGATCAGCAGAAGAAGGTCGGTGTGCTCTCCGGCGGTGAGCGCAACCGGCTCCACCTGGCGAAGCTGCTCAAGTCCGGCGGGAACGTCATGCTGCTCGACGAGCCCACGAACGACCTCGACGTGGACACGCTGCGCGCGCTCGAGAACGCCATCCTGGACTACGCGGGATGCGTGCTGGTCATCTCGCACGACCGCTGGTTCCTCGATCGGATCTGCACCCACATCCTCGCCTTCGAGGGCGACTCGAAGGTCGTGTGGTTCGAAGGCAACTACGGAGAGTACGAGGAAGACAAACGGGCTCGGCTCGGTGACGAGGCGCTCCAGCCCCACCGCCTCAAGTACCGGAAGCTCGTGCGGGACTGAGGAAGCCCGGCCGGGGCGTGGTGCCCCGCGCGTACCCGTGCAGAGCTTCCCCCGGGAAGCTCGCCCGGGAATCCTGTACCTGAGGAGCACTGCTCCGTAGAGTAGAACGTTGCCCCCGACCTCGGAGACGCCGTTGGCCCGAAAGAAGTCCGGAGGCTCGAAGAAGTCCCGCGCGAGGAAGACGTCCGGCTCGAGGAAGGGATCGGCCTCGAAGAAAAAGTCGGACGGGGCGGCGAAGCGGTCCGAGCCGAAGAGCTCGGTGGCAGACGCCGACTCGCCCGAGCCGCCCGAGTCGTCATCGGACGCACTCGCGCCCGCAGAGGACGTCGAGGAAGAATCCTCGGACGCCGGTGGCGAGGTCGCCGAGGTCATCTCGATCGACCTGGACGTGGATCTCGACGACACCGACGCTCGCAGACAGCTCATCGAAGAGGCCCTCGCCTTCGTGTCGGAGGAGGTGGCCGACGCCGAGTCGGGGGCAACCGATACCGGCGACGCGCAGGCGGGTCCGGGTGCGATCGGGGCAGAGCCGACCGCGGTGGACGCGCCCGCGGCGGTCGATCCGCCGGAGGAGCCCGGACCGCCGACGGAGACCGAGCAGGGCGTCGACGCCGTCGAGCCCGTGGAGGGCGGCACGGCGGCGCTCGCTCGAGACGACGGGGAGCCCGCGGAGGACGAAGGGGAGCCGGACGGCGACGATCGTCCTCTGATCGGAACCGAGGCCTTCTTCGCCCTCAGCGAGATCCATGCGGAGGGCCTCGCCTCGCTCCCCAACGAGCTCGTGCTCGACCTCGGGGAAGCGACCACGCCCGAGCAGCGGGAACGGCTCCTCCAGGCCGCGCTCGTGCACGCGGAGATGCAGGAGGCCGTCTACCGGATCCCGACGCCGGAGCGGCGCTCGCGCCGGATCAAGTCGGGCATCGCCGCGGCGATCCTGCTCCTCGCCGCCTTCGTCGCGGTCCGGCCGCCCGGCATCCTGGTTCCGCCTCCTCCCCCGACGCTCTCCGAAGCGGAGCGGGACCACGGACTCCGGGTCGCACTCCTCCTGCAGGCCCAGGAGGTCGAGGCCTTCCGGGTCACAAACGGTCGCCTGCCGGCGTCGACCGCGGAGCTCGACGTGCGATGGCCGGGCATCCGGCTGCTGCGCTCGAACAACCGGTTGTACCAGCTCGTGGTGTACGGGCCCGACGAGGAGCCCGTCGTGTACGATTCGGCCGCCCCTGAACCGGAGTTCGAAACGTTGGCACGGGCGTGGACCACGACGCGCGACTCGTCGTGAGGCGCGGGCGTCCGTGAACCTGCGCGCGCTGACCCGTGCCGACTTCGCCATCGGAGGTGCGGTCCTGATCCTCGTGTGGGCCGCCGCGACGCCCTGGCTCCGGGGGCGGGCCTTCCACGACCGGGTCGAGCGGGCCGACGCGGAGGTGATCCGTCTGCGGGACGCGGCGCTCTCGGAGTTCGGTACGTCCGGAGCGTGGCCGTCCACCGCGGCGCCCGGTGATCCGCCGCCCGAGCTGGCGGGCACGTACCCGGAGGGCCCCGGAACGCTCGCGTTCGACGACTTCCGGGTGGAGTGGATGCAGCTCAGCGAGATCGGCTACGAGGACGCACCCCCGCCCCCACCCCCGACACTCGGGCCGGACGAACAGCCAGGTGAAGAGCAGCCGCCGATCGACCCGGAGGACGACGAGCCGGAGGAAGAGCCCGATTCGGTGGCTCCGGATCAGATCCCGATGGTGCTCCGGGCCGGGGCGGTGGTCGTCCACTCCCCGGAAGAAGGACTCCTCGCCGAGCTCCTCTCACGCTACGGCCCGACCCGATCGTACGTGCGCGACTCGACGTGGACGCTCGTCGTACCCCGGCCCGGAGACGGGAACGGCTGAGCCCGGCCCGGATCGGGGTGGCACCGCCCCTCCCCCTGCCGCGAAAACCCGTGATCTTTCGGGCCCATGATCAAGATCCAGCGCCGCCCCGAGCTCGATTCGAGCGAAGTGCTCCGTGCCATGACGGAGCAGTACGGGCTCGACGGGACCCTCACGCCCCTGCCCGGCGACCGTGACCTGAACTTCGTCCTCGCGACACCGGACGACGGCCGCTTCGTGGTGAAGGTCAGCTCGCCGGACGAGGTCGACGAGATCCTGGACATCGAGGTCGACCTCACCCGCCACCTCGCCGAGCTTACGGACGGGTTCGCACCGGACGTGATCGCGGCGCAGGACGGCCGACACGTCGTCCGTCACCAGGACGCCGCCGGCACCCGGCATCGCATCCGGGTGGTGGAGTACCTCGAGGGCGGGCTGCTCGCCGACGTGCGCCCGCGTTCCGAAGCGCTGCTCTACGCCCTCGGTCGGCGGGTGGCGGAGGTCGACAGCGCCCTCGGCGCCTACCCCGATCACCCCCCCGCCCGTATCGACTTCGACTGGGCGCTCGGCCGCTCCGGCATGGTGATGGAGCGTTGTATGGACCTCTTCCGGGGCGAGGAGCTCGACCTCATCCGCTCGATCCACGACGCGTGGCTCCGGCGCGAGCCCGACTTCCTCGGCCTCGGCTCCCAGGTCATCCACGGAGACATCAACGACCACAACGTCCTCGTCTCGGCTCCGAGCGACGCCGAGCGCCACGTGACCGGCATCATCGACCTGGGAGATGCGCACTCCGCACCCCGCGTCTTCGATCTCGGGATCACCATCGCGTACGCGATCCTGGGAACGCCGGATCCCCTCATGGCAACGGCCGCCGTCGTGCGAGGCTTCCACGACCGGACGCCCCTGAGCGAGGACGAGATGAACGTCGTCTGGGTGCTGACCCGGGCCCGCCTCGGGGCGAGCGTGAGCATCGCCCGCTGGCGCCGGCACGAGGACGGCGTGCTGGACGACTACCTCACCGTTTCCGAGGCGCCGGCGTGGGAGATGATCCGCGCGCTGGACCCGATCCACGAGCGCTTCGCGGAGGGGATCGTGCGTGACGCATGCGGGATGCCGGCACACGCGAGAACGCCGGTGCTCGTCGACTGGCTGGAGGAGCAGACGTTCGAGCCGGTGATGGAGCTCCCCGAGGACGACGACGAGATCACCGTCCTCGACCTGAGCGTCGCCAGCCCCGACCTCGACGGACGCGACACGGAGGACACGGCCGGCTTCACTCGCCGAATCTTCCGGCGCATGGAGGACGAGAAGGCCACGGTGGGGATCGGACGATACCTGGAGCCCCGGGCATTCTACCTCACCGACCTCTTTGCCGGTCGTTCGGGGGATCCGCGCGAGCGGCGCACGGTCCACCTCGGCCTGGACCTCTTCGACCAGCCGGGGGCGCCGGTTCGCGCCCCGCTCGCCGGCCGCCTCCGCAGCGTGCGAGACAACGGGCAGGACCTCGACTACGGCCCGACCGTCATCCTCGAGCACGACGCCCCGTCCGGTCCGTTCTGGACGTTGTACGGGCACCTGGAGCGCGCGTCCGTCGAGGAGCTGGAGGAGGGCTCCGAGGTCGAGGCCGGACAGACGATCGGCCGCATCGGGCCCTTCCCCGAGAACGGCGACTGGCCGCCGCACCTCCACTTCCAGATCGTCACCGACCTCCTCGACCACGACGGCGAGTTCCCCGGCGTGGCGCTGCCCCGCGAGCGGAGCGTCTGGGCCTCCTTCTCTCCGGATCCGAACGTCGTGCTCGGGCTTCCGGGCGCGACGACCTTCGAGGAGCCGGAGGATCTGCGCGAGCGGCGGTCCGTCGCGTTCGGCGAGAACGTCGCGCTGTCTTACGACGAGCCTCTGCACATCGTGCGGGGGGTCGGAACATTCCTCTACGACCCGTTCGGCCGCGCCTACCTGGACTGCGTGAACAACGTCGCGCACGTCGGCCACGAGCGCGCCGAGGTGGTCCGGGCCGGACGGCGGCAGATGAGCGTGCTGAACACGAACACGCGCTACCTGCACGAAGGCATCCTAGAGTACGCGGAGCGACTCGCCGGCCGGCTCCCCGACCCGCTCTCCGTCTGCTTCTTCGTCACTTCGGGCTCCGAGGCGAACGAGCTCGCGCTCCGCATGGCTCGTGCTCACACCGGCCGGGACGGGATCATCGCGATCGAGGGCGGCTACCACGGCCACACCCAGGGTCTCGTGGACGTGAGCCACTACAAGCACGCCGGGTCGGGCGGGTCCGGGACACCGGAGTGGGTCCGCACCGTGCCGGTGCCGGACGAGTATCGCGGACGCTACGGGCGGGAGGTGGTGGACCGTGCCCGGCGTTACGCCGATCATGTGCGCGACGCGGCCGCGGAGCTGGTCGACGCCGGCCACGAGCCTTCGGCCTTCCTGGCCGAGGCGATTCTCTCGTGCGCCGGTCAGATCGAGCCCCCGGCCGGCTACCTCTCCGCCGCGTACCAGCACGCCCGCGCCGCCGGAGCCGTCTGCATCGCGGACGAGATCCAGATCGGCTTCGGGCGGGTGGGGAGCCACCTGTGGGGCTTTCAGACCGCGGACGTGGTGCCGGATATCGTCACGCTCGGCAAGCCGATCGGGAACGGTCACCCCATCGGAGCGGTCGTCACCACACCCGAGATCGCGGAGTCGTTCGCGAACGGCATGGAGTTCTTCAGCACCTTCGGAGGCAGCCCGGTCTCGGCCGCGATCGGGCTCGCCGTGCTCGACCTCGTCGAGCGCGATCGCCTGACGGAGCACGCCGCTCTGGTGGGGGGGACGCTCAAGGCGAGCCTCGCGTCGCTGGCGATGCGTCACGAGTGCATCGGCGACGTCCGCGGGCGGGGCCTCTTCCTCGGCGTCGAGCTGGTCCGGGATCGAGCGGCGCGTGCCCCCTCACCCGACATCGCACGCTACGTCGTGAACCGGGCGAGAGAGCTGGGGGTCCTCCTGAGTGCGGACGGTCCGGACCGCAACGTGCTCAAGATCAAGCCGCCCATGACCTTCCGGCAGGAGGACGGGGAACGGCTCGTCTCGGCGCTGGACCGGGTCCTGATCGAGGACGAGGTGCACGCTCGCACGGGGTGAGAACGACGGACATAGTGTCTCCTTGACATTAATGTCAGCATGACACTAGTATCCGTCGGACACGAGCAAGGCGGGACCGCGCAGGTGCCGTAGACCCTCGAGAGGACCGCGCGCCATGGGTGATTCCGAAGCCTTCGACTTCCTGCCGCTCCATCCGGAGGCGTTCCGGATCCTGGTGGTTCTGCGCCAAGGCGAGCGGCACGGCTACGCCATCGTGAAGGAGCTCGAGCGCGATCCGGGCCGACCCGGTCGCGTGCTCCCGGCGAACCTGTACCGGCGCATCCGCACACTGCTCGAGCAGGGCCTCATCACCGAGACCGACGGGCCCGACGAGCCGGAGGACGAGCGCCGTCGCTACTTCGCGGTCACCCGGCTGGGTGAGCGGGTGGCGAGGGCCGAGGCGCAGCGCATGCGCGGGCTGCTCCTCGGGGCGAGCGAGCTGCTGGAGCCCGCCGAGCCGTGACACCGCGGCGGCGGCGGAGCCGCTACTTCCGACTCCTGCTCGGACTCTTTCCGCGAGAGGTCCGCGAGGACTTCGGAGACGAGATGGAGCGGCTGTACCGCGAACAGCTCCGCGATGCCAGAGACGCGACAAGCCGCTTCCGGTACCGGGCGGCGGTCGCGGGAGACGCGCTTTCGGGCGCTTGGAACGAGTGGGAAACACGAACACGCGCCGGCGCACGCCGGTGGATCCGGGAGGGGATGGGCATGGGAGGATGGAGGCAGGATCTGACGTTCGGAGTGCGCACGCTGGCCCGACGGCCGGGCTTCACCGCGGCGGCGGTCCTGACGCTCGCGCTGGGGATCGGTGCGACGGTGTCGATCTTCAGCGTGGTGAACGGAGTCCTCCTGGACCCGCTCCCCTACCCGGACAGCGATCGACTCGTCGTGCTCTGGAATCGGAACACCGAGGACGGCACGCGCGGGCGAGGTGTGGATCACCCCGACGTGCGTCTGATCCAGGAAACCGTGCCGGGCCTCTCGCTGGTCGGGTTCTCGGGGACCCGCCCGACGGTGACGGGCCTGGGCGATCCAACCGTCGTGACCGGCGTCCGGGTGACCGACGGGCTGCTCTCCGTGATGGGCTATCAGCCGCAGCTGGGTCGCGATCTGACCGCGGCGGACGACGTGCTGGGGGGTCCGAGGGTGATGGTCGTCTCCCACGACTTCTGGATCGACATGCTTGGACGCGACCCGGACGTGCTCGGTCGCACGGTCATGCTGAGCGGAGGGAGCTGGGAGATCGTCGGAGTGGCGCCGGAGGGCTTCGACTTCCCGAATGGAAGCGAGCTCTGGCTGCCCAGGCGGCACGACCAGGAAGGGTGCGACCACGGCTGCAGGATTCTCAATGCGGTCGGCCGCATCGACGCCGATCGAACGCTGGAAGAGGTCCAGTCCGCCCTGACGGCCACGAGCACCCGACTCGCCGAGGAATTCCCGGACGTCCATCGGGACGACATGCTCGAGCTCCAGGGGATGCTCGACTACGAGGTGGCCGACGTGCGCGCCGCGCTCTGGGTGCTCCTCGGGGCGGTGGGGATGGTCCTGCTCATCGCCTGTGCGAACGTGGCCAACCTGCTGCTCGTTCGGACGAACGGCCGCCGCTCGGAAGTGGCGCTGCGGGCTACCCTCGGCGCGAGCCGCATGAGAATCGTGCGTCAGCTCCTCACGGAGAGCGCGTTGCTCGGGATCGCGGGCGGTGTGCTCGGTCTGCTCGTCGCCTACTGGGGAACGGACGCGCTGGTCGGGCTCGCTCCCGAGGGGCTGCCACGCCTCGACCGTGCATCGCTGGACGGGAAGGTCGTCGCATTCGCGGCGGCGCTCGTGGTGCTCGTCACCGCGATGTTCGGCGTGCTCCCGGCGCTGCAGGCGACCGGCGCACGCGGGGCCGCGCGGTCGGGGCGGCGAGCGGCGGGCGGGCGGCACGCGGGGCGATCCCGGACGGCGCTGCTCGTCGGGGAGGTAGCTCTCTCGCTGACGCTCCTCCTGGGCGCCGGCCTGCTCATGCGCACGCTCGGAGAGATGCGCGCGGTCGATCTGGGATTCGACGTGGAGCGCATCGAGCGCTTCCGACTCTCGCTCCCGGACGCCCGCTACGACTCGGTGAGGGTCGGCGTGTTCCTGCAGGAGATCGAAGACGAGCTCACGCGGCTCCCCGGCGTCGCGTCCGCGGGGTGGGGCTTCGGAGTCCCGCTCGCCTCCGGAAACATCACGGCCTCGATCATGCTCACCGACCGGCCCGAAGTGCCGCCTCCGGATCGTCCCGCCTTCGCGGTCCGTCCGTCGACGCCGGGCTTCCTCTCCGCTACGGGCACGCAGCTGGTGCGCGGCCGGTGGTTCGACAGCCGGGACGTGTATGGGAGTCAGCCCGTAGCGGTGATCAATCAGGCTGCCCTCCGTGCCCACTACGCGGACAGAGATCCGCTCGGGCTCACGATCCGGCCGGAGGTGTCGTGGGGCTTCGAGACGTCACCGGAGCACACCATCGTCGGCATCGTCGCCGACGTGGCGCGCAGCGGCCCGACCGAGGAGCCCGACCCGGCGGTCTATATCCCGAACACCCAGTTCGGGGCGAACAGCGGGTACATGTCCATCCGCCTGGAGGCCGGTGCCACCACCGCAATCCCGGAGGCGCGTCGGATCGTCGCGGAGCGGGACCCCGGCCTGGCCATCTGGGACGTCACGACGATGGAGGAAGTGGTCTCCCGCGCTCACGCGCCAACCGTCTTCTACACGACGCTGCTGTCCGTCTTCTCCGTCGTCGCCCTCCTCCTCGCGGCGGTTGGGTTGTACGGCGTCGTCGCGTACGCCGTGAGCCAGCGGACGCGCGAGATCGGCATCCGGATTGCGCTCGGGGCCGCCGCGGACGAGGTCACCGGCATGGTCCTGCGCGAGGGCATCCGACCGGCGCTGCTCGGTATCGGGCTGGGCTTCGTCCTCTCCTGGTTCGGAGCCAAGCTCCTGTCGTCGATGCTCTTCGGCGTAGGTTGGGGCGATCCGATCACCATCGTTACGGTACCGGCTCTGCTCCTCGCGGTGACCGCCGTCGCAGCCGCGATTCCCGCCCGGCGAGCCTCGAAGGTCCCTCCGGCGACGGCCCTCCGGGCGGAGTGAGGGCTTCGCCGCCGGACTCCGCCGGGTCGGCCCTCCGCACCGACTGACCCGACCGCGTGCGTCCGGGTCGCAACCCCGGACGTACGTGGAGCGTCTCATACCTTGACTGCCTAGGTATCACCACGAACTATTACCTAGTCTATCTATGTATGGAGGCGCCATGTCCCGCTCGGGCAGGAAGCTGCTGCACGGCACGCTCGATACGCTGATCCTGAAGACGCTCTCGCACGGACCGCGACACGGCTACGCGATCGGCCGGTGGATCGAGGAGCGGACGGGTGACGCGATCCTGGTCGAGGAGGGCTCGCTGTACCCGGCGCTGTACCGGCTGGAGAAGAAGGGCCTGCTCGCCTCGGAGTGGGGCCGCTCGGAGCTCGAGCGGCGCGCCAAGTTCTACCGCCTGACCGAGCGGGGACGCGCCGCCCTGGAAGCGGAGACCGCGGAGTGGCTCCGGTTCCGCCACGCGGTCGACGCGATCCTGGCGCCGGGCGGACGACGATGAAACGGGTCGTTCGGCCGACGGTCGAGCGGGAGGTGGACGAGGAGTTCGACCACCACGTGGAGATGCGCGTGCGCGATCTCGTGGCGGAAGGGTGGTCGAGGGAAGACGCACAACGCGAAGCCGAGCGGCGCTTCGGCGACATCGATCGACTGAAGGCCGACTGCAGGGACCTTGGGACGAGGAGGAACGTGGAAATGGAGCGGCGACTGTGGTGGGACGAGGTGAGGAGCGACGTTCGGTGGGCGGTTCGGCAGCTCCGACGGGCGCCGGGCTTCGCGGCGATCACGGTGCTGACGCTGGGCGTCGCAATCGGCGCCAATACGGCGGTGTTCAGCGTCGTGAACAGCGTCGTGCTCCAACCGCTCCCCTTCCCCGAACCCGAACAGCTCTCGGCGGTGTGGACCCGATACCTCCCTCCGTCCGGCTTCGACATCGACAAGTTCGTCCTCTCCGGGCCGGAGTACCTCGACATCCGTGACGAATCGAGGACCGTCGAGTCGATCGGAGCCTTCCAGACGGGAACCCGCGCGCTGACCGGCGAGGACGTCGCGGCCCGACGCGTCCGGGTCGGCTTCTACTCCGTGGAGGTCTCCTCCATCCTCGGTGTGGTGCCGGAGCTGGGCCGCTGGTTCACCGCGGAAGAAGACGTCCCCGACGGACCGGACGTCGTCGTCCTCTCGCATGCGCTCTGGCAGGAGCGCTTCGGGGCGGACCCGCGGATCGTGGGGCGTTCGATCACGATGAACGGGGTCTCGACCGAGGTGGTCGGGGTCATGCCGGAGGGATTCTCCTTCCCCCGTGAGACGATGGCCTGGCTCCCGCTGGGCCTCGATCGGACGAACGCGGGCAGTCGGGCGAGCCACGCGTACAGCGTGGTCGCTCGGATCGCACCCGGGATGACCCAGGCGGACCTCGATGCGGAGCTCGAAGTCTTCGCCGACCGCTGGGCCGCCGAGTACGAGCACAACGTGGCGCACTTCCCGTGGGCCCAGCCCCTGCACACCGAGGTCGTCGCGGATGCGCCGCGGACCCTTCGGGTGCTGGGGGCGGCCGTCGCGCTCGTGCTGCTGATCGCGTGCACGAACGTGGCCAACCTCCTCCTGGCCCGGGGTGAACGCCGCCACGGAGAGGTCGCCGTCCGGAGGACGCTCGGCGCCGGGCGGGCCCGGATCACCCGGCAGCTCGTGACGGAGAGCCTCGTGCTCGCGGCCGCCGCCGCGCTCGTCGGTCTCGCCCTCGCAGCCGGTGGCCTGCGTGCGCTCGTGGCAATGGACGCCGAAGCGCTCCCCCGTCTCGACACGGTCGGCCTGGACGCCACCGTGCTCCTCTTCACGGGCGGGCTGTGCATCCTCACGGCGCTCCTCTTCGGCGTCGTGCCAGCCTATCTCGCGGGGCGGCGCTCGAGTCCGACGCTGGCCACCTCCGCGAGCCGCGCCGTCGGCGGACGAAGGAGCGCGGCCCTACGCCGGATCCTGGTGACGGGCGAGGTCGCGCTCAGCCTCGTCGTCGTGATCCTCGCGGGACTCGTCGTGCGCAGCTTCGATGCGCTTACCGACACCGACCCTCGCATGGATCCCGAGAGCCTCGTGGTCTTCTCCGTGACCATGCCGGCCGCGGAGTACCCGGAGGTCGAAGAGCTGCCCGAGACGTGGGAACGCCTCCTCGACCGTCTGCGCGCGCTGCCCGGCGTCGCGCGTGCGAGCGCGGCCACGAGCCTCCCCTTCACCGGCATGGCGCAGTGGGACTTCCAGCTCGACGACAGGCCGCCCCGGGGCGAGGGAGACGTCGCGTGGAACGCCGGCATCGGCATGGTGGCGTCGGACTACTTCGAGACGCTCGGCATCCCCCTCCTCGAGGGCCGGACCTTCTCGGACGGGGATCGCCGCGACGGGGCGCTCGTCTCGGTCGTGAGCGAGACGATGGCGACGCGGTACTGGCCCGGTGAGAGCGCACTCGGCAAGCGCTTCGGGTATCGCATGTCCGAGGACTCGGTCGCCTGGATGTCGATCGTCGGCGTCGTGGCCGATCCGGTGACCGGCCGTCTGAACGACGAGCCGTACCCGTACGTCTACACGCCGCATGCGCAGTCGGGGATCTCGACGTACTACGTCCCGCGCACGCTCCAGATCGCCATCCGCAGCGAGGTGGGGGAAGAGACGCTCCTCCCGGCGATCCGGCGAACGACGGCCGAGTTCGACCCGGACCTCCCGCTGTACCGGGTGCGTACGATGTCCGACGTCGTCTCCGATTCGCTCGCCGGCCCACGCGTCACGACCAACCTGCTCGGGACCTTCGCGACGATCGCGCTCCTTCTCGCCGCCGTCGGGATCTACGGCGTGGTGTCCTACTCCGTGGCCGGACGCACGCGCGAGATCGGTGTACGGGTCGCGCTCGGAGCGGAGCGCTCCGAGATCACGCGCCTCGTCCTGTCGGAGGGGACGCGGCCGGTCCTCGTCGGGGTGGTCCTCGGCGTGGGCGGTGCGTGGTTCGCGACCCGGCTCGTCGAAGCCCTCCTGTACGGGGTCGAGGCCACCGACCCGCTGACCTTCGTCACCCTGCCGCTCGTGCTCGTCGGCGTCGGTCTGGTCGCGAGCCTCCTGCCCGCGCTGCGGGCGACCCGCATTCCGCCTACGGAGGCGCTGCGGGAGTAGGAAGGCGCGGCGGGCGAGACGAGGGGCCCGGGCCCCACCCCTTGCCTCTCAGCGAGGATGCCGCGCGTGGGGGTGACCCCGGAGCCGTCTTCGGCTGGTGCCGATTAGGCGGAGGGGTCACCCCCACGCGCGCCCATTCACGCGTCCGTAACCATGCGAATCAGCCGCTGCAGCCGCTCCTTGTGCTGCTCCAGCTCGGTGACGAGCATATCGAGTCGCTCGTACATGTCGGCCGCGGGCTTCTGATCGGCCGACTGCGAGTTGCGGTACAGGTAGTTCATCTGATCGCGCAGCATCGGCTGCGGGTAGCTCGAGATCACGTCGTCCGGATCGGTGACGAGTGCCTGCTCGATCTCCTTGAGCTCACGCTCCACGTCGGTACCCTCCGCGACACGCTCCTGCGCGCCGCGCAGGCGCTCGATCGTCGCGTCCGCGTCCTCGATCGCCGTCCGGATCTGGATCCCGAGATCGAACTGCTCCTGCAGGTCCACGAGGGTCACCCCGTCGGCCGCGACGCGTGGGTCGATGAGCACGTCGAACATGCGCTCGTGGGTCTCTCCGTCGACGGTGAGTCGAGCGGTGTACAGACCCGGCACGACCATCGGGCCTCCGCGTGCCGCGCCGTTCGGACCGGGAACCGTGAGGTCCCACACGAAGCGATTGAGCCCTTCGTCGGTCGTCGGCGCCATCGCCCCCGATTCGCGCATGAAGGGAGCGCGCATCCCCTGCGCCCGCTCGCGACTCGTGCCCGCGT
Source organism: Longimicrobiales bacterium (assembly GCA_028280205.1). GTDB lineage: Bacteria > Gemmatimonadota > Gemmatimonadetes > Longimicrobiales > Gaopeijiaceae > UBA2589. The sequence continues at coordinate 12,601 of JANQME010000083.1, read as the reverse complement.
CCGAGCTCTCGAAGGAGCGAACCTCGTTCCCGAGGGCGTCGGAGATCGTCAGGGAGACCGAGCGCACACCGGCCGGCAGCATGTAGTCGAGCTCGGCGCCCGACCGCGAGTACTGAGGCTCGGCCGGGTCGTCGGGGCCGAAGCCACCGAAGCCGGCGCGGAGCCGGTAGGCGTCCTCCGGCTCGAAGAAGTACGCGTCCCCGCCGGCCATCGCCGCGTCGATCTGACGGAGCGGGGACAGGTTGTCCATGATCCAGAAGGAGCGGCCCATCGTCGACAGGACGAGGTCGCCCTCCTTCACCTTGATGTCGGTGATCGGGGTGCGCGGCAGGTTGAACTGGAACTTCTCCCAGCTTTGCCCGTCGTCGAGCGAGACGTACATCCCGAACTCGGTCCCGGCGTAGAGCAGCCCCTCGCGCTCTGGATCCTCACGGATCACGCGCGTAGCGTGGTGGGAGGGGATTCCGTTGTCGCCCGGGGTCAGCAGCTCCCAGCTCTGCCCGTAGTCCTCGGTCCTGTAGATGAACGGCGTGAGGTCGCCGAGGAGCGTGCGGTAGTAGGCGAAGTACGCCTTCCCACCCGAGTGGGGCGACGGATCGATCGTCTGGACCCGACCCTCCTGCGGCATGTCGGGCGGCGTCACGTCGGTCCACGTCCGCCCGCCGTCGCGCGTCACCTGGACCAGGCCGTCGTTTGCGCCCGCCCAGATCACGCCCGGCTCGACCGGCGACTCCTCGATGGAGTAGAGCACCGAGTAGTGCTCCTCGCCCGTGATGTCGCGCGTGATCGGACCGCCGGAGACCATCTGGCGCTCGGGGCGGAAAGCCGTGAGGTCGGGGCTGATGCGCTCCCAGGTCACGCCCTCGTCCGTCGTCCTGTGCACGAACTGCGAGCCGTGGTAGACGGTGCTCGGGTCGTGGGGCGAGACCTCGATCGGCACCACGCGCTGGAAGCGGTAGTTCAGATCGGCCGGGTTGGAGCCGTACAGGTTCTGGAAGCCGACGTAGTACTGCTTCTCCTGACCGGTCTCCTGGTTGTAGCGCCCGAAGCGCCCCTTGCAGTTCGAGTACACGATCGACGGATCGCCCGGCTTCGGCACGGCCGGACCGGTCTCGCACCCGCCGACGGCCTCCCAATTGCCCTGGTGGCCGCCCTGCGACGGCGTGCCGGGCGGGTTGCTGGGCACGCGGATCGTGGAGTTGTCCTGCTGGCCCGCGTAGAGCCAGTACGGGAACTGGTCGTCGACGTCGACCTGGTACAGCTCCGCGGTCGGCTGGTTCTGCTGCGTCGACCACGTCGTGCCGCCGTCGAGGGTCACGTTGGCCCCACCGTCGTTCGACTGGACCATGATGAGCGGGTTGTCCGGGTTGATCCACGTGTCGTGGTTGTCGCCGTGCGGAGTCGGCACGCGACGGAAGGTGCTCCCGCCGTCCGTCGACTCGTAGCGGCCCTCGTTGTCGACGTAGACGTGGTCCCCGTCCGTCGGGTCGGCCGTGACGTTCGTGTAGTAGAACGGCCGGTTCATGATGCCGCCCTGGTTGCTCACCAGCTCCCAGGACTCGCCGAAGTCGTCGGAGCGGTAGAGGCCTTCATCGGGATCGGTGGTCTCGACCAGAGCATACACGCGGTTCGGCATGTCGGGCGTCGTCGCCAGATCGATCTTCCCGATGAGACCCGTCGGCAGCCCGGTGCTCTTGTACGCCCACGTCTCACCGCCGTCCGTCGACTTCCAGATCCCGTCCTCCTCGGCCGACGCCTCCATGCCGGAGATGATCGTCCAGGGCTGGCGACGTCCCATCCACATCGCCGCGTAGATCTCGTTCGGGTTCTCCGGGTTGATCTCGAGATCGACCGCGCCGACCGAATCCGACGTGAAGAGCACCTGCTCCCACGTCATGCCGGCGTCGCGCGTGCGGTAGACCCCTCGATCCGGCGTCTTCGCCCACGGATTGCCGAGCGCCGCCACGTATGCGACGTCCGGATCCTCCGGGTGCACCTCGACGGCCCCGAGCTGACCCATCTCGACGAGTCCGCGACGCTCCCACGTCTCGCCCGCGTCGTCCGAGTAGTAGAGGCCGCGTCCGACGATCACGTTCGACCGGATCCCGTCCGAGCCCGTGCCGACGTAGACCACGTCGGGGTCGGACGGCGCCACCCGGATCGACCCGATGGAGCCGGTCTCAAAGTACCCGTCGGAGATCGGGTACCAGGTGCTTCCGTAGTCCTCCGTCTTCCAGACGCCTCCCCCGGTCGCCCCCATGTAGAAGGTGAACGGGTGGGCGCGATGCCCTGCAACCGCTGTGACACGCCCGCCACGCGAGGGGCCGACGTTGCGGTAGGCGAGGTGCGACAAGGTGCGCTCGGCCTGCGACATCTCCTCCTGAGCCGCGGTGGACGACATGCCCGTCGCAGGCTGGACGGAGAGTGCCAGGGCGGCCGCGGCGGTCGTGCCTGCAACGCGCGCGAAGAGCTCGAACGGGGAACGAGTGATCATAGCCTGATCTCCGCTGTGTGACGGTTCCGGGGGACCCCGAGAATGCCTGGACCGGGCGAAGGGGTCAATCGGGGGACACGCGGCCGGCCCGGCGCGCTGAGATCCGCCTGCCGCGCGTGCCCGGTTGTCACACCAAGACCCTATGTATACTATATTGTATATATATGGAATCGTATACCGTGCCCTGGACCTCCATGCCCGCCTACACTTCGCTCAAGCCGCACTGGTTCCACATCCTCCTCAGCCTGGCGGATGCGAACCTGCACGGGACCGCGATCATGGAGGAGGTGCTCGAGCGCACGGACAGAGAGCTCCGGCTCTGGCCGGGCAAGCTGTACGGTGCGCTCCGCGAGATGGCGGACGCGGGTCTCATCACCGAGGTCGACACGCCGGACGACGCGCCGACCGAAGGCGGGAAGCGCCGCTTCTACGGAATCACGGGTGAGGGTCGCCGCGCGCTGACCTCCGAGGTCGAGCGGCTCGCGGCGATCCTGCAGCTCGCGCACGCGAAGGGAGCCGGTCCGGGCGGCGTGTGATGGCTACGGGACCCGACGCGCCGGGCGAAGCGCGCGACCGTCGACGGTACCGCGCTCTTCTGCGCGCGTGGCCTCGGCCCCTGCGGACCCGGTACGGAAACGAGATGGAGGACGCCTTCCTCGCGCTGCTCCGCCTGGACCGGGCACGCGGTGGGCGATGGGGTGCACTGCGCTGCTGGTGCGGGGCCGCGTTGGACGCAGTCGTGCGCGGTGGCGGCTCCAGACTCCGCGCGACGATCGGAGGCGGACGAGAGCACTCGCTCGACGAAGACGGGAGGGGAGGAGAGATCATGGGATCGCTGACATCGGACGTCCGCTTCGCCGTGCGCGCGCTTCGCCGCCGACCGGTCTTCACGCTGACGGCCACGCTCACGCTCGCGATCGGCATTGGAGCGAACGCGGCGATGTTCACCGTCGTGAACGGCTTCCTGTTCAAGCCGCTCCCGTACGAAGACGAGGACGCGCTGCTCGCCCTGTACGCCGGGAATCCCTCCCTGGGGTGGTCGGGCTTCGACGTGAATCCGGCAAACGCCTGGGACTGGCGCGGGCGCGCTTCGACGCTCGAGGATCTCACCCTCTTCAACGAAGATGCCCACAACCTGACCGGCGGCGACGTCCCGGAGATGATTTCTTCGATCCGGGTCACGCCGAACTTCCTGTCGGTGCTCGGACACCAGCCCTCGCTCGGCCGCGACTTCCGACCCGACGAGCTGGGGGAGGGACGGGACCGGGTGGCGATCCTCACGGACGGCTTCTGGGAACGCCGATTCGGACGCGACCGGTCGGTCCTCGGCTCGACGCTCACGCTGGACGGAGAGCCCGTGACGGTGATCGGCATCCTGCCCGCGGTGTTCCTGTTCCACGACGGTCCCACCGACCTCTACCGGCCCTGGGGGCTCGACTTCGCCTCGCTCGCCCGCGACCGGCACATGGCGAACGCGATCGCACGGATGCGGGAGGGCGCGTCCCTCGAGACGGCACGCGCCGAGCTCGAAGCGATCGCCGGGGGACTCGCCGCCGAGCACCCCGAGAACGAAGGATGGACGGTGGAGGTGACGACGCTGCGTCACGACGTCGTCGGGGATCTCGCTTCGGCCGCGTCGGTCGTCCTGATGGGTGCCGTCGGCTTCATCCTGCTCATGGCGTGCGTCAACGTGGCCAACCTTCTCCTGGCGCGGGCGGGCGGGCGGAGCCGCGAGATCGCGGTTCGTGTCGCGCTCGGCGCCGGGCGACGTCGGATCGTGCGGCAGCTCCTCACCGAGAGCGTCGTGCTCGCCGTGCTCGGGGGCGTGGTCGGCTCTGTTGCCGCCGTCTGGGGGGCACGTGCCACGGTCGCCGCGCTGCCCGCCAGCCTGCCGCCGGTCTTCGACTTCCGCATGGATCACACGGTCCTGCTGTTCACCGTGAGCGTTACCGCGGGAGCCGCCATCCTCTTCGGGCTCGTCCCCGCGCTCGGTGCCACCTCGCCCCGGAGCGACGTGTTGCGGGCCGGCCGGCGTACCGGTCCCTCACGCGGAGCGCGGCGCTTCGGGAGCACGCTGGTGACGCTGCAGACGGCGATGGCCGTCCTTCTCCTCGTCAGCGGGACGCTGCTGATGAGGAGCGTCTCAGGGATGCGCAGTCAGGATCTCGGCTTCCTTCCGGAGAACGTGGTCACGGCCCGTATCTCACCCCCGGAGGCGCAGTATCGCACGGCCGCCGAGGTGAGCGCGTACTGGGAAGCGGTGACGCACCAGGTGCGGGGCGTGCCCGGGGTAACGGACGCCGGGACGACGCAGAGCCACCCGCTCATGGGATCGAACTGGGCCCGCTCCGTCCGCATCGCGGGACAGGACATGTCCGAGGACGAGGCCCGCACAGTACGGCTCACGCTGGCGTCGACCGGACTCTTCGAGGCGCTGAGCTTCGGCATGGTCGAGGGGCGAACCTTCACCGACCGAGACGTGGCCGACGCGCCACCCGTCGCGATCGTGAACGAGGCGTTCGTCGAGCGCTACCTGGGACCGGACGACGACCCGCTCGCGCAGACGCTCCTCGGGGAGCGGGGGTGGTCCGCCTCGGTCGTGGGCGTCGTACGGGACGTCCGCGAACGGGCCGTCGACGAAGTCCCGGAGCCGTCGATGTACCTCCCGATGCTGCAGAGCCCGACGCGAAGCCGCTCGCTCGTGCTGCGCACGGTCGGCGATCCGGGTGAGGTCCTCGACGCCGTGCAGGCCGCGGTCTGGGCGATCGACGGGGACGTCCCCCTCGCGAACGTGCAGACGATGACGTCGCTCGTCGACGACCGGATCGGCGGCTTCGCGGTGATCGGCTACCTGATGGGAACCTTCGCCTTCCTCTCGCTCCTCCTCGGGGCAGTCGGCATCTACGGGGTGACCGCCTTCGCGGCCGGCCAGCGCACCGCCGAGATCGGGGTGCGAATCGCGTTCGGAGCGAGGCGCGAGGACGTGATCGCCACGGTGGTCGGCGACGGCGCCCGCAGGGCGGGGCTCGGGCTCGTCGTCGGGATCGCCCTGGCGCTCGTGGCGGGACGCGCGATGTCGGGCGTCCTCGTCGACGTGAGCCCGTACGACCCCGTCACCTTCGGGGCGGTGACCGCCCTGCTGGCCGTCGTCTCGGGCTTCGGGCTGTGGATACCGGCGCACCGCGCGTCGAGCATCGATCCCGTGGAGGCGCTCGCGTCGGAGTAGATCCGAGGAAGCGCATGGGTGGAGCCGACGAAGTGGGTCAGCCGCGCGTCACCCCACCGGCCCACGCCGCGAAGGCGTCGCACAGCTCATCGAGCACCTCCTCGTCCGTCCGCCCCGACCGCTTGAGCACGTGGAAGCCGTGATCCGCGCCCTCCACGACGTGGAGCTCTGGCGCCGGGCGCACGTCGGCGAGGAGCGGCCGCAGAAGGTCCAGACTCGCCAGCTTGTCGCGCGTACCCTGCAGGAAGAGCATGGGCAGCCCCACCTCAGCGAGGTGCGCGCCGCGCTCCGAGGAGTCGCGCCCGGGCGCGTGGAGGGGGAAGCCGAAGAAGGCGAGACCTCGAACCCCCTCCAGGGTCTCCTGCGACGCCGCCGTCGACGTCATGCGGCCGCCCATCGACTTCCCGCCGGCCAGCAGCGGGAGGTCCCCGGCCAGGTTCCGGGCCGCCGCGATCGCGGATCGCACCGTCTTCACGAGCACCGGGGGCCGGTTCGGTCCCTTCCGACCGGCCTCCATGTACGGGAAGTGGTAGCGGAAGGTGGCGACGCCCCTCCCGGCGAGCCGCGCGGCGCACGCCTCCATGAAGGCGTGGCGCATCCCGGCACCCGCCCCATGGGCGAAGACGTAGAGACACTTCGCGGAGGAGGGCCGCACGAGCACCGCCCCGACCTCCCCATTCGATTCCGTCGCGACGAAGCGGTGCTCGGTCGTCTCGACGGCGCCCGACTCGTTCATCCGAAGATCCGCACGGCGAGGAAAGCTCCGACGTACCCGAGCAGGAGCATGTAGCCGAACTGGAGCGCGGGCCACCTCCACCCGGCGGTCTCGCGGCGCATCACGGCGACGGTCGACATGCACTGGAGCGCGAAGGCGAAGAAGACGAGGAGCCCGATCGCGGAGCCGAGCGTGAGATCACGCCGCAGGATCTCCTGGAGCGCCACGGACTCCTCGTCCGCGGTCTCGACGCCGTAGATCGTGCCCAGCGTACCCACGATGACCTCTCGGGCCGCGAGCGACGTCACGAGCCCCACCCCGATGCGCCAGTCGAAGCCGAGCGGCTCGATCACCGGCTCGATGACGTGCCCGATCCGTCCGAGAGCGCTCTCCTCGACCTCCGGCGGGCCCACCTCGGTGCGGGGGAACTGCGTGAGCGTCCAGAGTACGATCGTGACTGCGAAGATGATCCGTCCCGCCCGACGCAGGAAGATCCGGCTCCGGTCGAGAAGGCGGAGAGCCAGCGTACGCGGTGAGGGGACGCGGTACGGGGGAAGCTCCATGAGGAAGGAGGTCGGCTCCGCGCGCAGAAGGGTCCGCTTGAGCAGGAAGGCCGTCCCGACCGCGGCGACGATGCCGAGCGCGTACAGACCCAGCAGCACGGTGGCGCGCCGTCCCACGAAGGGTCCCAGGAGCGGCCCTTCGGGGATGAAGGCCGCGATGAGGAGCGCGTAGACGGGCAGACGCGCGGAGCACGTCATGAACGGCGTCACGAAGATCGTGGCCATCCGGTCGCGCTCGTCTTCGACGGTGCGGGCCGCGAGAATCGCGGGCACCGCGCACGCGTATGCCGAGAGCAGCGGCAGGAACGCACGTCCTTGCAGGCCGACCCGGTACATCGCACGGTCCGCGATTACGGCCGCGCGCGCCATGTAGCCGGAGTCCTCCAGAATCCCCAGAAAGAGAAAGAGGATGAGGATCTGGGGAAGGAAGATGACCACCGAGCCGACCCCGGCCCACACGCCGTCGACCAGGAGCGAGCGGTACCAGGTGTCGGGGAGGGTGGACGCCAGCCGGTCGCCCGATGTCACGATGAGCCAGTCGATGCCGTCCATGAGGGGCACCGCCCAGGTGAAGATCGACTGGAAGACCAGGAGCACGACGGCGAGGAAGACGAGGGGGCCCCAGACGCGGTGCAGGACGATGGCGTCGAGCCGCTCGCTCGCCGCGGACGGAGCGGGTGGCACGAAGTCCGCCTCGTCCACCACCTCCCGCACCACCCGTCTGCGCGCCGCGAAGGCGTCGACGACCGGGAGCGGCGTAGCGGCCTTCACGTCGGCGAGGCGCCGCTCGGGGAGCGGCGGAGCGTCGTCTCGCGGCCCCACGTCGGCGAGGTACGCGCGGACCGCGTCGACCCCCTCGCCGGTCCTGGCGCTGGTGCGCACGACCTCGACGCCCAGGCGTGCGGCCAGAGCCTTGTCGTCCACCTGTCCTCCGCGGCCGGCGAGCTCGTCGGCCATGTTCAGCACCAGGAGCGTCGGGAGCTCCAACTCGAGGACGGGCTCGACGAGCATGAGCTGGCTCTCGAGCCGGGTGGCGTCGACGATCAGAACGAGCGCATCCGGCGCCCGCATCCCCTCGAGCCTGCCCTCCAGGACGTCCCGCGTGATGCGCTCGTCGAGCGTCCGCGCCGAGAAGCCGTGCACGCCCGGCAGGTCGACCACGTCCGTCGCGTGGCCGGCGGCGAGCCGGGCGCGCCCGACGTGCTTCTGGACGGTGACGCCGGGATAGTCCGCGACCTTCTGGCGCAGCCCCGTCAACTGGTTGTAGAGGGTCGTCTTACCCGAGTTGGGCGGCCCGACGAGGGCGACGAGGGGCGTGGCCGCGCCCGGAGCGGCAAGCACGGCGGGATCGCCCGTGCCTGCCGGGCTCTTCGCGTTCAAGACGGTTCCGGCAGCCTCAGCCGGCTTCGTCGAAGCTCGAAAGCACCCGCACGCAGAGACACGCCGCGGTCTCCCGGCGGAGCGCCAGGAGCGACCCCTCCACCGAGACGATCGGATCGCCGCCCGGGGACGAGCGGACCGGGCAGATCCGGCAGCCGGGAAGCACCCCGCGTTCGAGCAGCGGCTCGGCCTGCTCGGGCGGAAGGTCGATCCGCACGAGCTCGACTTCCTGTCGCAGCGGGACGTCGCCCAGTGGGAGCTCGGTCCCGGCTGCGAGGGCCGGCAGGCGAACGGACGGTCTCGGCACGGGCGTTCCTCTAGTTGATAACCAGTCTCAACGAACGTACCGAGGCCTTCGCCGGCGCGAAAGCGGGGCGCCCGGCCGGATCCGTCACGCCGACCTTCCTGCCGCTCCCGCCGCATACGACCTTGGGGAGCCCGCCCGGGGCACCCTGTCCGGGGCCTGCCCACTGCCCGTGTCACGTGCGAATCGTCCAGATCGTGGCTTCTCCCGGTTGGGGGGGGCTGGAACGCAGCGTGGTCGAGCTCTCGAACGAGCTCGCCCGGCACACGCACCTGAAGGTCGTGGCCCCCGCCGACGCGACGTGGCGCGATCGCCTCTCCCGGCAGATCGGCGACGTCGTCGACCTGCCGCCGGGAAGCCGTCGCAACCCCGTCACGGTCCTGAATCTCACGGCGGCGCTCCGTCGCCTCGGCGTCGACGTCGTCCACGCGCACGCGGCCCGGACAGCCGAGATGCTGTGGTGGGCGGATCGCCTGCCGGGCGGGGGTCCCGCCGCGTGGCTCGCGACGAAGCACAACACCCGCAGGCGGCGGGTCTTCGACCGCGTGCCCCTCGCGACGGCCGTCTCGGGCGCCGTGGCCGATACGATCGACCGTTCCGCTCCGGTCCCCGTCGTTCACAACGGGGTGCGGGTCAGGTCCGTCGAGCGCGGACCGAGGCCGGACGTCTTCACCTTCGTCGCGGTAGGTCGCCTCGACCCCTACAAGGGGATGGATCGGCTCGTGCGCGCGGCCGCGGAGCTCGACTTCCCGTTCCGTCTACGCGTCGCGGGCGACGGCGGCGAGCGCGGGACGCTCGAGTCGCTCGTGGCGGAGCTGGGGCTCGAGGAACGCGTGGAGCTGCTCGGCCACCGGGAGGACGTCGAGGAGTTGATCGGCGCCGCGCACGTGCAGGTCGTTCCCTCGCGCTCCGAGGGATTCGGCCTCGCGATCGCCGAAGGGCTGCACTACGCCCGCGTGCTCCTGTCCACGCCCGTGGGGATCGCTCCTGAGATCCTTCCGCCGGAGCTCCTGCTCGATCCCGCCGACCTCGCGGCCGGGCTCCGCCGCGTGCGTGCCGACTACGATCGACTCGAAGCCCTTTTCTCGGAGACCGCGGCAGCACAGCACGGACGATTCACGTGGAGCGCCGCGGCCGAGCGGTACCTGGAGATCTACGAAACGGTCCTCGGCGCCCGGGGCGAGCGCCGGGAGGGCGAGCACCTCAGGCGCTGACCTGGTGCATGTGCACGTCGCGCTGCGGATAGGGGATCGAGCAGCCGGCAGCTTCGATGTTCTCCTTCAGGGCACGGGTCAGATCGAAGCGGCAGCTCCAGTAGTCCTCCTTCTTGACCCAGGGACGCACGACCAGATTCACCGACGAGTCGCCCAGCTCGGAGACGGCGACCAGCGGAGCGGGATCGGCGAGCACACGTGGGTCGGCCGAGATCGTGTCCATGCACACGCGGGCCGCGGTCCCGAGGTCGTCTTCGTACCCGACGCCCATCACGAGGTCGATGCGTCGCGTATCGTTCGCGGAGTAGTTCTTGATCGTCGCCCCGAAGATCTGGTCGTTCGGAACCCGGATCTCGACGTTGTCCGGGGTGTTGAGGAGGCAGGAGAAGATTCCGACTTCCCGCACCGTACCGGCACTCCCGCCGACCTCGACGTAGTCGCCCACGTCGAAGGGTCGGAAGGTGAGGAGCATGATCCCCGCCGCGAAGTTCGAGAAGGTGCCCTGGAAGGCCAGCGCGATCGCGAGGCCCGCGGCGCCGAGCACCGCGACGAAGGACGCCGTGCTGATCCCGATCACGCCCATCGCGGTCACGACCACGACGACGACGGTCAGGACGTGAATCACGCCGGCCAGGAACGGGATGAGGATGTCGTCGATCGGAGACGCCTTGAGGACTCGGCGCGCGATCGAGCGGATTCGCCCCGCGACGATCCAGCCGAAGAGGAGGACCGCCAGCGATCCGACGACCTTCGGAGCCCACAGAGCGACCGCTTCGGTCAGGAAGGAGTTGAACGCTTCGATGTCGAGCTGCATCGGCCCTCCGGTGGGTCGGGGGTCTGGGAATGGCGGTGGGAAGGTCCACCCCTTGGGTGCAGGGCGAAAGCAAGGTACAGCCCTGCCCCCGATCCGCTAAGGCCCTCGGGAAGCTCTGAGCAGGAAGGGAATCCCGCGCAGAGCTTCCTCAAGCCACGAGCCTCCAGACCTGGGCCACGAGGAAGCAGACGGTCACGCCCATCGCCACGGGCATGAGCGTCGCGACGGCCGTCCACTTCGGACTCCGCGTCTCCTTGTAGATCGTGTAGATCGTGGTGGAGCACGGGTTATGGAGAAGGCTGAACAGCATGAGGTTGACCGCCGTCAGCAGCGTCCAGCCGCCCGCGCGCAGCACCGCCTCGGTCCCGGCCTCGCCCTCCTCGAACATGACTCCGGCCCCGGCGCCCAGCTCCGCGAGCTCCGGAGTCACGAGCACCGTCAGCATGAGCACGGTCGGGATGACGATCTCGTTGGCGGGGATCGCGACCACGTAGGCGAGCAGAATCACCCCGTTGAGCCCGATCAGGAGACCGAACGGGTTCAGCCAGCCGACGGCGTGCTCCGCCAGGCTCGCCCCTCCGAACGTGATATTCGACACGAGCCAGATCACGGCGCCTGCCGGCACGGCGAAGACGACCGCCCGCCAGAGAACGATGAGCGTGCGGTCGATGAGCGAGGTGTAGAGCGTCTGGAGGACGCGCGGAGGCCGGTAAGGGGGCAGCTCGAGCGAGAAGCTCGTGGCTTCGCCACGCAGAACCGTGCGCGACAGAAGCCACGAGGAGATGAACATCATCACCACGCCGAGCAGCGCGATGCCCACCACGGCGGCCGCGCTGACCGCGCCGCCCAGGTGATCCGGGGCGAGAGCGCCGATGAAGATCGTGGCGATCAGAATCTGGGTCGGCCAGCGACCGTTGCAGAGGGAGAAGTTGTTCGTGATGATCGCGATCAACCGCTCGCGCGGACTGTCGATGACCCGTGTGGAAACGACCCCCGCGGCGTTGCACCCGAAGCCCATGCACATCGTGAGCGCCTGCTTCCCGTGCGCCCCGGCCTTCTTGAAGAGGGAGTCGAGGTTGAACGCGACGCGCGGCAGGTACCCGAAGTCTTCGAGCAGGGTGAAGAGCGGGAAGAAGATCGCCATGGGCGGAAGCATGACGCTGATCACCCACGCCGTCGCGAGATAGACGCCGTCGAGAAGGAAGCCGTCCAGCCACCAGGGGAGGCCGACGCCCGCGGCGATCGACTTGAGCCAGGTGTGCCCGTTGTCGACGAGGAGCGTGGCGAGCATCGAGGACGGGACGTTGGCCCCCTCGATCGTGATCCAGAAGACCGCCGCCAGAATGAGGAGCATGAGCGGGAAGCCGAAGATCCGGCTGGTGAGCAGCTCGTCGAGCTTCCGGTCGAAGGCGAAGCGGGCCTTCGCGGCTCCCCGCATCTGAGCCGATGACGCCACCTCTTCGGCCGCGGCATACGCGCGCTCCGTGACGATGTCGTGGAAGTCCGGCGGCAGCTCCCAGCGCAGCCGCGTGGCCGCGTCGAGAAGGCGCCGTCGGGCGTCCTCCGGAGGCGGCTCGACCTCCGTGCCCGTCCCGTCGTGGGTGAGCTGCCCGAGCTCACCGGACCGTACGGCCTCCTGAACCGCCTCGTCCGCGTTGAGCAGTCGGAGCGCGACCCAGCGGGCGTTCGGAACCTCGGGATGGACGTCCTCGACGACCGGGACGAGCCGGGAGATCGCCGACTCGACCTCGGGCGCGTGGCTCGCAAGCCGGTACGGCGTGGTGCGCCGCTCCCCGGTCGCGACCGCGTGTGCGGCGTCGAGCAGCGCATCGGTGCCGACCCCCTCACGCGCCGGGCCCGGCACCACGGGCGCGCCGAGCTCGGGCTCCAG